>USTJ01000052.1 GCA_900557585.1 uncultured Eubacteriales bacterium | reverse complement strand
AACCACTTTATTTCGGGCGCAAGAGGCGCGGTTGATCTTTGCATTTCAACCTTTCCATATTTGGTTGCAATTTTCATTGCTGTTGAACTTTTCAAAATCAGCGGACTGAACACTCACATTGCAAACTTCGTGCGTCCCGTTTTCAATTTTCTCGGCATTCCAACCGAACTTGTGGACTTTATGATTATTCGTCCATTTTCAGGTTCTGGAAGCATGGCAATGCTTCGTGAACTTTATGCAACCTATGGCGCAGACAGTTACGTTTCACACTGCGCAAGCGTGATTGTAAGTGCAACTGACACGGTTTTCTATATCGTTGCGGTATATTTTTCAACCATAAAAGTGAAAAAACTCAAAGCAACCATTCCCCTTGCTCTTATAAGTTGTTTTATTGGAAGTTTGCTTGCATGCTTTTTCTGCCGATTTATATAAAAAAGCCAGCACAAAATGCTGACTTAAAAACTATCGGTTGAATATTTAAAATCTTCTGCAAAAATTGCCTTTGAGATGCGAAGACCTTTTTTGCCATATTTGGTACCCATCATCAGAAAAACCGCCGGTTCTGCCTTTTCGTTTGGATATACAATGCAAAGTTTTTTTGGTTCAATATGATGTTTTCGAAAAGCACACATCACATCAACAAGGCGGTCTGCCTTGTGAACAATATAGAACTTTCCGCCATATTTCAAAACTTTTTCGGCGTTTTCCAAAATCGAATCAAGGTTTGTTTCAATTTCTTGGGTTGCAATTGCAATTTCTTGATTGTCGCTGTGGTCGCCACCTTCCATATATGGTGGATTGCAAAACACAACATCGGCGAATGCTCTTGGAACAAAATCAAGACACTTTTCAAGCGGTGCATTTATAACTTGAATTTGTTTTTCAAGATTGTTCAGTTCCACCGAGCCCGCAAACATGTCTGCAAGGCGTTTTTGAATTTCAAAAGCACAAATGCTTGTCGGATTTTGTTTCTTTGAAAGCAAAATGGAAATCACGCCTGAACCGGCACAAAATTCAACAACTTTGTCGGTTTTGTGACACTTTATATAGTTTGCAAGCAAAACCGAGTCAGATGTGAAACAATAGCCCTCTGGTGCTTGATAAATTTTCAGATTTTTAAACCCAAGGTCAAGAATTTCTTGTTTCATTATTTCGCCTGTGGTGCGCCAACTGGGCAAACTGCTGCGCAAGTTCCGCAAGAAATGCATTTTGCTGGGTCAATTGTAACTTTTCCGTTCACCATTGAAATTGCCTCAACTGGACAAGAAGCAATGCATGCTCCACATTTAATGCAAGCGTCTGTAATTTGATATGCCATTTTATTTTTCTCCTGTTTTTTATTTTTTGCCAAAATGCCAATGACGTTTTTTGTTTGGCTTTTTGTTTTCGCTTTGTTCTTTATTTTGATTTTGTGGTTTTTCTCCACCATTTATATTATTGTTAGGCTTTAAATTTTGATTGTTTTGTTTGTTTTCTTCTTTTCTTGTTTTTTCGGTTCTTGCCTTGTCATTTTCTTTGACATTTGCTGGTTTTTCTTCAAGAAAAGTTTTTGGTGGTTTATTTTCTTTTGGTTGTTTTTGTTCTTGTTCTTCTTCTGGTTTTTCACCTGAAAGTTCAACAAGAGTGAAGTCATAAACCGTGAAAGAATCATCACCAGATTGAACTTTTACAGAAACTCTTTCACGCAAAATGTCGTTATAAACAACAGTTCCTTCACCTTTTGGAGATTGAATTTTGCTGTTCACTTTTGGCATTCTTTTCAAAATTTCTTCATAGGTTTTGTTCTCATATGCCAAGCAACACATAAGTCTTCCACAAAGCCCAGAAATTTTTGTTGGTGAAAGCGACAAACCTTGATTTTTTGCCATTTTCACTGTCACATGTTCAAAGTCTTTCAAGAACCTTGTGCAACAGCAAATTTCGCCACAAGGGCCAAGTCCACCTTTAATTTTCACCTCGTCACGTTGACCAACTTGATGAAGTTCAATTCTAACTTTAAGTGCACTTGCAAGTTCTTTTAAAAGGTCACGAAAATCCACTCTTTCTTCTGCTGAAAATTCAATTACAATTTTGCTTGCATCAAGCGAATATTCAGCTGAAACAATTTTCATTTCAAGGTTAAGAGCACGAACTTTTTCACGAATAAGAAAAATGTCTTTTGACGCTTTTTCTTTAAGTTCGGCTTGTTTTTCAAGGTCTTCTTTTGTTGCTTTTCGAATCACTTTTTTAAGTGGCTCGGAAAGCGTGCTTTCGTCTATATCTTTCAAAAAGGCAACCTCTCCAATGCAAAGCATTGATGCGCTGTCAACAACAACTTTGTCTCCCGCTTCAAGAATCAGCAAGCCTGGGTCGAAAGAATATGCCTTTCCGGTTTCTCTAAATTTTATTCCTACTATTTTTTGCATTTAACTTTGGCCTCCACTATTTTAAGCAAAAATTCATCAATAGCCTCGATGCTGTTTGTATTATAAACCAAATCTTCTTTCAGTTGCAAACAATATTCAATGATTTTATAAAGTGCAGAAATTGAAAAACCTTCACAAATCAGTTGCATTTGAGAAAGCAAATGGGTGTTTTTCACAAGTTCACTTTGCCCCACTTTCACCATCATTAAATCTCTTGCAAGAAGCATGAAAATGTCTGATAACTCTTCTTTGTTCACGTTTTTTTGAGAAAACATGCTTGCAAAGCGAAGAACGTCTCGGCTTGAATTCATTTCGTAAAGACATTTATAAACATTTTGATAAAGTTCCAAAAACTCTTTGTCTGTTGCCATTTTATATGCCCTGGTGAAAACGCCCGCACTGCAACCAGCACAAATTTCAGCAGTTTTTTTGTCTATTCCACTGTTTTCAAGAAGCATTTCAATTTGACGCGAAGAAAGAAGGTCAAGTTCAATTTTCTTTGAACGCGACAAAACTGTTTGCAAAAGTTTTCTTTCTGTTTTCGCACACAAAATGAAAAACACGCTTTTTGGTGGCTCTTCAATTGTTTTTAAAAGTTTGTTTTGTGCTTCTTCTGCCGTGTCGTCAAGATTCAAAAGAACATAAACCTTGAAGTCTTCTTCAAAAGGACGAACAACAACATCACCCGACAAATTGCTTGCCATTTCAGTGCTGATTTTTTCGTTTTTCCCCATGATGATAACATCTGGGTGAACTTCTTTTTCAATTCTTGCCTTTGTTTGAGGTTTTTCTTCGGCGCCAAGAACAATTTCTGCAACCGCTTTTGCAAAAGCCAAACAATAGTCTTGGTCTTCGCTCACAAACAAATAGGTGTGGCTGAGTTTGTTTTGCTTTTTGTCTTGCAAAATGATTTGATATGCCTTTGAAGAACTTATAATTTGATTATAATTTGTCATACTTAAACTTTATCAAAATTGGCATGAAAAGTCAACAAAATCAAAAACAAACAACATTTTGAAAGAACTTTTAAAAAAAATTTTTCTTTTCTTTCACACTTTTGACAATTTCAGGCAATTTTTGCATAAAAAAACCAGAGCCAAAAAGGTTCTGGATTCTTATAAATTTTCAAAAAAGACTATTTGATTGAAACGATTTTAACGCTATAACTTCCATTTGGGGTGTTGATAAGAACAGTTTCACCTTTCTTTTTGTTCAAAAGAGCCTTTCCAATTGGAGACTCATTTGAAATCCAACCTCGGTCTGGGTCGCTTTCAATTGTTCCAACAATTTTATATTCTTCGTTCTCTTCCATTTCCTCGTCATATACAGTAACGGTTGAACCAACACGAACACGGTCTTTTTTAAGTTCATCATCAGAAACAATAATGCCAAGACGAAGAGTTTCTTCAATCATGTTGATTTCAGATTCAACTCTGCCTTGTTCAGCGCGGGCTGCATCATATTCTGAATTTTCACTAAGGTCGCCATATTCACGAGCAACTTTAAGTTTTTCCAAAACCTCTGGGCGACGAACGGTTTTCAAATATTCAAGTCTTTCTTCTTTTTCTTTTTTTCCTGCTTCGGTGATATATATATCTGCCATAATAGCCTCCTAAACCAATGTGATTTATTATATGCATACCATCAAAAAATCATTCAATTTTTCATAAAAATCTTACACATTTTTTCACACTGTTTTTCAAACATACGAACATTATAAATATTTCTAAAATTTTGTCAATCATTTAAAAAATATTTTTCAAAAGGTTGCTTTGTTTGCTCGGCTTTGATAAAATGTTTGCAAAGGAAAAAAATATGATCAGAATATGGGCAAAGATATATAAAAACAATCGCATTGTTAAAGACACAATCTATGAAAGCATAGACAATTTTCACAAGGAAACTTTCTATGTTCACGTTCAAGAACTTTGCCACAAACTTGACATTCCAACCCCACTGATTTTGAACTATCACATTTCAAGTTACATTGAATTTAATCGTTGCATTTTCAAACCAGCCGACTTTGTTGAACAAGTTCATTTCGACAAACTTGTGCTTGAAGAAGCCAGCCTTTAAAATAAAAAGCACTTTAATGTGCTTTTTTTTTGTGCAAAATAAAAACCCACCAATTGGTGAGTTTTATTTTTTTTGTTTTATTTGTTATTGTTGATGAGATTTGTCCAATAGGCATATTGTTCTTCTGAAATTGTTCCGTTTTCTTTTGCAGTGTCAAGATGAGTTTTAAGAAGTGCTTCTGCATTTGCAACTTCTATTTTATAGGTTTCAATAAGAGCATCTTTATGTTCTTTCATTGCTTTTTTAGCAGCGGCAATTTCATCTTTTCTTTCTTTCAAAAATTCGTCGATTTTGTCGTTAAGTTGCTTTTTACATTTTGCATATTGGTCTTTAATTTCTTTTGAAACATAGTCTCCACATTTTTTCATTGTTTCTTCAAGTTTTTCCATTTCCAAACGAATTGCGTCGATTGCATCCAAAATTGCTCTATTAAAACTGCTTTGAATTGCATCGATTTGGTCGAAAGCAAGATCTTTATAGTCTTTTTGCTTTTTGTCGATAAGTTCAATAAGTTCTGCATCGGTCATTTTTGAAATTGCATCTTTTGAAAGTTCAGGAGCCAAAACTTGTGCTGTTCCAACAAGAGCAGCGTGTTTTACTTCGGCAGAAACTTCATTGATTTTCACCATAACTTCAACGCCAAGTTTTTCAAAAACTTCTTTTGCTTTTGCCTCGGCAATGTTTTTGAGTTCTTCAATGTCTTCACCAGTAAATTCGAAAGTGATTTCATCGCCAGAAAGGTTAATGTGACCGCTGATTGCGCTTTGTTCAATCACAATTTGAATTGCATAAGAAGCATCTTTTCCAACAAAGTTCACATTTGCAAAAATTGTTCCAGCGTCGCTGTTGCCATATGAAATGCTTGTAACTTTATTGTTTGCATCAAGTGAAAATGTAATTTCTGGGTTGATGCTTGTTTTCATTGTTTTGTTTGCAGTTGTCTCTTTAGGTTTGCAAGCAACAAAACCAAGCATGCAAGGAATGATCAAACAAACTGCAACAAGAAATGTTAAAATTTTCTTTTTCATGTTATCTTCCCTCCTTTTGTTATTGATATATTACAATATTCAAAATATTTTTGACAAGCAAATTGCACCACATTTTCATTTTTAGAAAAAATCACCAAAAAATAAAAGCCCACAAATGTGGGCATTTTTTATTTTATTCTCCAAGCATGTCGTCAAAACAATTTGAAAGTTGCATCACTTTTTCATTTGACATATGTCCTGAAAAGCAAACAACTGTGATTGCATCACCTTTTGGAAGTTTTGCAATTTTCGAAACAAAATTACCATAGATGCTTGCTGGATAGGGTTCAAGAACGCTGAT
>USTJ01000051.1 GCA_900557585.1 uncultured Eubacteriales bacterium | reverse complement strand
CGGCTGGCAAAATTGGAATGCCCTCGCTTTTAACAAACGTTACATAGTGTGAAACTTCTTCTGTGTTTGTGATACGGTTGTTGATGATTGCGGTGAAAAATTCTGGTTCATAATAACACTTCAAATATGCTGTTTGGAACGCGATATATGCATATGCCGCCGCGTGCGACTTGTTGAACGCATATGACGCAAAGGTTGCCATTTGCCCGAAAACTTCTTCGGCAACTTCTCTTGGAACGCCAAGGTTAACCGCACCAGCAATTGACTTTTTGCCTTCTGGGTCAACCCAACCGTCAATGAACTTTACTTTTTCATAGGCCATTTTGTCTTTCTTTTTCTTACCCATGATACGACGAACGTTGTCCGCTTGTCCCAGGTTATATCCACCCATAACTTGGCAAATTTTCATAACTTGCTCTTGATAAACAATAACGCCATAGGTACTTTTCAAAACTGGTTCAAGGCATGGATGAAGATATGTAACATGGTCTGGATTGTGCTTGTTGTCGCAGAACTTTGGAATAAAGTCCATTGGGCCTGGACGATACATAGACACACCCGCAATGATATCTTCAAGACAGTCGGGCTTCAAGTCTTTCATGAACTTTTTAAATCCACCACTTTCAAGTTGGAAGACACCATCGGTTTTTCCGTCACCAATCATTTGATAGGTTTTTGGATCGTTATAGTCAATGCTTCCGTCATAAAAGTCGACAGTAACACCATGGTTTTGTTTTATATATTCGGTTGCTTTCTTGATATCAGTAAGGTTTTTAAGTCCAAGAAAGTCCATTTTCAAAAGTCCAAGACTTTCAAGTTCGGTCATTGAATATTGTGTTGAAAGGTCATCACCATTTCGAATTTGCGGAACAAACTCATCAACAGGTTTTGGGGCAATCAAAATTCCGCAGGCATGGGTTGAAATGTTTCTTGGCATGCCTTCCATTTTTATTGCAATGTCGATAACGTGTTTAAGCGTGTCATCACTGTTATAAATTTCAACAAGTTCTGGCAAAATGAACTTGTCATTTTCAGGTTTTCCAGTTTTTCCAAAATAATATTTTAAAACTGGGCCTTTTTTAACTCCTTCTGGTGGCTTCATTGGAATGATTTTACTGATTTTATCTGCCATTGAATATGGAACTTTCATAACACGCGCAACATCACGAATGGCGTTCTTTGCAGCCATTGTTCCGAATGTGCCGATATATGAAACGTTTTCTGGCGAATATCTCTGTTTTACATATTCAATCATGTTTCCACGTTGTTCAAAGTCAAAGTCAACGTCGAAGTCGGGCATGGAAACACGTTCACGATGAATGAAACGTTCAAAGAGCAAATCATAGCGAAGTGGGTCTACAAGAGTGATTGAAATTGCATATGCAACAATTGAACCAACACCCGATCCACGACCAGGGCCAACAGGAATGCCATGAGTTCTTGCATAGTGAACATAGTCCCAAACAACAAGGAAATATTCAACAAATCCAAGTTCGTGAATAAGTTTCAATTCCTTTTCTGCCCTTTCGCGAACTTCTGGGGTGATTTCGCCATATTTTTTCTTTAAGCCTTCCCAAGTCATGTCTTGCAAAAACTCAAAGTTATCTTGTCCGTTTGGGGCTTGATAATATGGGATAAAGTTTTCAGTTGCTGGCAAAATATATTTTTTGTCAACGCCAGAACCATCTTCAAAGTGAATATCGCCGTGCGCTTTGCAACGAATGACAACATCACACTTATCTGCAATTTCAACTGTTCTGTCAAGTGCTTCTTCATAGCCAGGAAGAGCCTCTTGCATTTCTTCATAGGTTTTATAGTAAAATTCGTGAGTGTCAAATTTCAAACGGTTTGGGTCGTCGATTGTTTTTTGCATTTGAATGCACATCAAAACATCTTGAACTTCCCAGTCGGCTTTTTCAAGATAGTGAACGTCGTTTGTTGCAACAAGCGGAATGCCTGTTTCTTTGCTCATTCTTGTAAGCCCTTCAATCACAATTTTTTGCTCTGCCAAACCATGGTTTTGAATTTCAAGATAAAAGTCGCCAGGGGCGAAAAACGAATTAAGTTTAAGAGCAAACTCTTTTGCTTCGTCATATCTTCCTTGAAGCAAAAGTTGAGGAATGTGACCAGCAAGACATGCAGAAAGACAAATGATTCCTTCTGAATGCTCTTTCAAACAATCATAGTCAATTCTTGGCTTATAGTAAAAGCCCTCTTTTGAAGCAATACCTGAAAGTTTCAAAAGATTTTGATATCCAGTGTTGTTTTTTGCAATCAGAACAATGTGACCCATGTCTGCCTTTCCAACCTTGTTGAAGCGGTCATGGCAAATATAAAATTCACAACCAATGATTGGCTTGATTTTCTTTGCAAGGCAGGCTGCATAAAGTTGCATTGCGCCATACATGTTTCCATGGTCGGTGATTGCAACGGCTTTCCAACCACGCTTTACTGTTTCATCAACAAGTGCACCAATTTTGGTTGCACCGTCAAGCAAACTGAACTCTGTGTGCAAATGAAGATGTACAAACTCTTTTCCCATTAGCCGATCTCCTTTGAAATTTCGATAATCTTTTTAAAGCGAAGAGCAATTGCCCCCTTGCTTACCTTTACTGGCAAAACCTCGGCAATATCGTTCAAACTTCCTTCTGGATTTGCAAGACGTGCAAGCGCAACTTCAAGCAAATTTTCAGGAAGCGATTCAAGCCCAATTGTGTTTTTAATGTTTTCAATTGCAACAATTTGCTCTGTTGCAGCCTTTATTGATTTATCAATGTTTGCAGAAATGCAATTGGTTTGACGATTCACAAGGTTTCGCATTTCTCTTCCTGCCCTTTCGTTCTCCAAAATAAGCAAGTTTTTATGCGCTCCAAAAAGTCCAAGAAGTTTAGAAATGCTTTCTGCTTCTTTCAAATATACAACAAAACTTTCGTTTCTTTCAACCTTACGCGAAATTACATCAAAGTCTGCCAAAAACTCGCAAATGTGGTCGGCTTGAACATTTGATTGAACACTCCATTCCATGTGATATCCACTTGTTTTGCTTTGGTTTGAAAGATCCATAACGTCAAGGTGTTCAGGAATAGAAATGCTTCCTGCACCAAGGAAAAAGCCTTTCAAATAGTCAAGTTTGTCGGCAGTTTCAATTGTAAGTGCACTGTCTCCAAGACGATTGATTTCATAGTTTCCAGATTTTGAAAAACTGATAATTCCAAGGTCGGTCAAAATTTGTCTTCCCGAAACATGGTCAATTGAAAGTTCATTTCTTGTTTTTTGTTTAAAGTTCACATTTTGCTCGGTTTCGCTGAACTTTGCTTGTGGATAACTTTTCAAAATCACTTTTTTAACAAAGCCAATAAAATTCGCATTTTCGCTTGAAACAGTAAAAGAAAGCCCCCCGCCTGAAGACAAAACAAGGCTTCCTGCTGATAAAACCATTCCGCACAAAAGAGCAAAGTTGTTTCCTTCGCTCATGGTTTCGCAAATTTCATTTTTAACATCTTGTGAAAAACTCATATTATTCCTTTGTTATTTTGTGTTTTTATTGATAAATTTTGTCAATATTTACAATTCTGTCAAGTGGCACATTATATTTTTCAATAAATTCAAGAACTTTTGAAACATTTGCAACATTTACTTTTCTGTGTGCATCTGAACTTACAATAAAGTTGCAACCACTGCCTATCAGTTGTTTTGCCTCTTCATCTGAAAAGTCAATGTGTTTGTTGTTTAGTTCAATCAAAGTGCCTTTTTCTTTGGCTTTTTTGCAAACTTTTTCAAGGTCAACTTTGATATAGGTGTTAATGTGTGAAATGATTGTGACATTATATTTTTCAAGACAGTTTAAATATGCCTGGGTGTTGATTTTCTTTTGCTTTTCTGGCGCAAAAACTTTGCGAAGCGGACAATATATATTGTTAATGGTTCCGCGATGATAGCCAACAATCAAATTATCAAGAAGTTTAATTTCGTCTTCGTCAAGGTCAATTTTGCCGTCTTTTCCAATTAAATTTGCTTCAACACCAAAAAATAAATTCAAATTGGTTTTATCTTTCAAATTTTCAAGTTCGGCTTTTGCTTTCTTGATGTTTTTCCTTCTAATTCCAAACAAATAATGTGCTGGGCCATGGTCGGAAATTCCATATGACGCAAGCCCTTTTTCTTCGGCACTTTTCACATTTTCAGCAATTGTGTTTTTGCCGTGATTGTTCTTGCTATATTTGCTGTGGGTGTGATAGTCTCCCGTAATTCTCATGTTTTTCTCCTATAATTTCAATTTCGGTTTCAAGCCAAATGCCAAACTTGTCAAAAACAGTTTTTTGCACAAGGCTGATAAGTTTTAAAATGTCCTCAAATCGAGCGTTTTCAGAAATGATAAAGTTTGCATGCTTGTCGCTTATAAACGCATTTCCAATTCTTGTATTTTTCAACCCGGCAAGGTCGATAAGCCTTCCTGCGCTGTCACCCTCTGGGTTTGCAAACACACAACCGGCACTGTTTCCTTTTGGTTGCTTTTCGAACCTTTGATTTGAAACACGCCTTATTTTTTCTGCAATTTCTTCCTCGCTTGACAAATCAAGTTCAAAAGTTGCCGACAAAATTGTCACGCCCGAGCCGAGCAGTTCAGTGAAATGATTTCTTTTTTCAACGCTTTGTGGGTCTATCATCACAATTTTGCCATTGTAAAATGCTTTAATGTTTATCAAATGATCAAAAATGTTTGTTTTAAACGCACCAGCGTTCATTGCAACCATGCCACCAATTGTTGCAGGAATGCCAAACAAATTTTCCAGCCCCGACAATTGATGATTTTTGCAAAACAAAATCACTTCGCTTGCAAGTGTTCCCGCACTAACCGTAAGGTAATTTTCGTAAAGATTTAAAACACTTTGCATGTTTTTGGTGCAAACGAAAATTGTTTTATGTGCGCTGTCACTTGCCAAAAGATTGCTTCCATTGCCAATCACTTTATAACAAATTTTGTTCTTTTCAAGCGTTCTCAAAGTTTGCACAAGTTCTTTTTCGTTTCGTGGACAAACAACTTTTGCTTTTCCACCAACTTTGAAAGTTGTGAACTCTGAAAGGTTCGCTTTCTTCAAAATATGTTTTGGCAACAAAGTTCCAATTCTTTTACACATCTATTCTACCCCAAAAATATAAAAATTTCAAACTTATACACATCTTTTTCGTGTTTTTATGCAATTTTGTTTTTCTTTCGCATATTTTGTAAATTTTTCATTATAAACTGGACTTTACAATAATTTTATCATCAATAACCTTTTCAATTTCTTCAAATGGCGAAGAGTCATATATCTTTTGACCCGTAACCGAAAACATTCCTATTGATGCAAGCATTTTTTGGCATGCTGGTTGAAGAACAAAACTGATAAAATCTGCGCAAAGCGCCCTTTTCACTTTTTCGTTTGCAAGAACCCCAACATATTGCACCAAATCGGTGAACTCTTTAATCGGCTCATAAAGCGCCCCAATTTCTTTTCCCGCACTTTCACGATTTTGCATTCTAAATACATCTCTTTGCGTTCCAAGAAGCATGTTCGCCTTTCCAAGAACAAACGCTTCATAGGCAGAATATGGACTTTGCAAATTATAGTTTTTGTCCACAATTCCGCTCTCTGCAAGAGTCACGACGCTTGAAGAAGTAAATTTTCTTGAAAACGCATCAAGTGCCGAAACATGCTCACCCACTCCAAAAGTGATAGAATAAGTGTGGACGGCTCCCTTTCGCTTTTGAACATCGGTTGCAAGTGCAAAAGCAAGTGTTGAAAGCAATGCTTTTTTGTCTTTGCCCGCGCGTTCAATTCGTTCGGTTGAAGAAATCAAACAATATGCCCCACACATAATTGGAACCGCAA
>USTJ01000050.1 GCA_900557585.1 uncultured Eubacteriales bacterium | reverse complement strand
TGTAAAAATGAATAAGTATTTATAACTTAAACCAACATATTTTTTATATATATCCAAATCAAAATGTTTTTTATGTCTAAAAGTGTTTTTTTATTCAAAATTTGAAGTTTAATGTTTTTGAGAATTGATATAGTTTTTTAGTATATATCAAATTACAAAGTCAGAAATTTATAATTTTATAAAATATTATTTTAAAGGGTTATTGTGTGGATTTATTATAAGATAAAAAAATTCAATATAACTGCAATGTTATATAAATTTTTATAATCACCATGATTTATTTTTGATATTTGAAATAAAAATTTGTATTTTGCAGAATTAAAATTGTGGTTTTAAATTGAATATTTATTAAAATTAAATTTATTTTAAACAAAAAAATAGATGTTTGTTTTTTATAAAATTTGTGAAATTTATATTTTTAAACAAAATGTGACATAATAATAGTATGAAGACAAAATGTTCGAAATGGTGTTTTGAAAATGTGTTACTAAATTTTGTGTATTTTGTATGTTGTGCTACATTTATGTTATCATTCTTACATTTTACAACAAAATTAAAAAACGCAAAATGCGAAACAAAACCAATAAAAATAGAGCAAATTTCAAATATAAAGACCTATAAAAACAAAAATAAAAGTGAAATTACAAGTGAAAATATAAATAAAGAATTTCCTAAAATAAAATTTATTTTTAAAGGAAAAATATATTATCCAAACAAAAAAGTATTTTTTTCAGAAACTCAAAAGAGATTTGTAAGGAAAGGGTTTCTTGAAAGAGTAAGAATAATGAGGTTTGCAAGAGAAAATGGTTTTTCATCAAAAGAAAGCGTATTGTATTCTTTTCCAGAACTTGAAAAACCAATAGAACAAATTTGTGAAAATAGTTATATTGCACCCGAAGATGCAAGGTTAGAGGTTGTTAAAAATACTGCACAAACAGTGATAAAACCTCATAAAAATGGTGCATATATTGATGAAAATGCTGTTTTTTCGGAAATTTTCGATAAATTTGCTTCATATAAAGAGGAATATTCTTTTAATATAAATCAAAAAGAAATTATTCCAAATATTACAACAAAAAATATTGAAAAGATAAATTTTGTGCGCTCAACTTTTAGCACAAAGTTCAAAACAAGTTCAGTTCAACGAAAAAATAACATTAAAAAAGCACTTTCTTGCTTTGATGGAGTGGTTTTGAATGCGGGTGAAACACTAAGTTTTAACCAAACAACTGGAATAAGAAACTCTGAAAACGGATATGAAAAAGCAAAAATCATCAAAAATGGCATGTTTGTTGATGAGTTTGGTGGCGGTGTTTGTCAAGTTAGTTCAACACTATATAATGCATCACTTCTTGCAGGGCTTGAAATTGTGGAATCTCACAGCCACAGTTTGCCGGTTTCATATGTAGAGCCTGGATTTGATGCAATGGTGAATATTGGAAGCAGTGACCTTGTGATTAAAAACAATAACAATTTTCCAATTTTGATTGCAACAAGCGGTGAAAATGACACATGTATGGTTAAAATATATGGTGAACAAAATTTGTGTAAATATGTAAAGAAACATAACAAAATAAATGAAAACATACATTTTGACACAGTTTTTACATGTGATAATGAACTTTATAATTTGCCTGAAATGGAAGACGGAAAAGAATATATCATACACCCAGGAAAGGCTGGATTTACGGTTGAAACGACGCTTGAAACCTATGAAAATGGCGTTCTTGTTCAAACAAAAAACCTTCGAAAAAGCACCTATAATCCAACAAAACGCGTTGTTTTGATATCAAAAAATGACTATAAATCTAAGGTTGGATAAAGAAAGTTATTGCAAGTGTGACATATTTTGTCGCACTTTTTTATTTAGTAAAGTGTTATGGCGTATCGTATTATTCTTGAAAACAAGTTGTGCTTTTTTGTTTATGTATAAGCCTTTGTCGCTGTTGATTTTTTAATATTTTTTCATAAAAAAAATGATTAAATTTTGGAAGTATAAAATCTTTAAAAATCCTAGAAAAAATGGCACATTCAGCGTTTTTGTACTAGTAAAAATTTTTAGTATTTTTTTGAAATTTTTGATTATGTTTATGCATAGAAAGAGGGTGGGGGATAAGAGGATATTTATGATATATGGATAACGCTCATGAAGTATCGTGTTTATGTATTTTGGACTTTCAATTTTTTTGTTTGTTATTCATAAATCATAAAAGAAGTGAGGCAAGTTCTGATTTATGAGGGTTTGTGGATATGTTGTGTGTGTTAAAGAAAACCAATTTTTCGTATTTTTATAGGGAAACAGAATATTTTTTTGCTGGTGTTCATTTTTAAATGAGTTCTCAATTTCTTTGTTTTTACTAGAAAAATCAAGATATTCCGGTTATGTCCGCCTTTAAAGGAGCCCCTGTTTCTGGGTGATTTATAAAAAAAACAAAGAAGAAAAAACAAAAAAGGATATCTATGTGTTTGTATATGTGGTCGCATTGTTCTTTGTTATTCAGAAGAAAGAGTGTTTATATTTGTGTTGGTTACGAATAATGTTTAAGATTTTATGGTTACACAAATTGTTCAATATCTTTGCAATCCCAGTAATTTTGGGAACTTTGGGATTTTCTTTGATTATTGCTTTTGATTTGTTTTGATATAAAAAAATATTTTTGTGAGCCTTCTGAAATTTAAAGAAAAAGACTTTTTGTTTAGGTTGTCGTATTATCTTTGTTTATTGTGCTTTGGTGAACATTTTGATATATGAAAATTGTGGTTTGTTCCTTAAAAAAATATAAGCCATTGTCTATGGCTTTTTATTTTGCCATAAGGCGTGGTTTTAGCCAGACGCGCTGAGACAGAATTTTTATTTTTTCTGCGCATTTTTGGTGGGGTGTTTTTGCTAGATTTTATGGGACTTTGGGCGTTTTTTAAGGTTTGAAAAATTGGTGTTTTTAGAGTTTATATTTTATAAATTATATAGCCTATAAATAGGCTATATAAAATTTTAAAAAATGCTGTTTTTTGTTTGACTTTTTTGTCGTAAAATGGTACTATATATTCAGAGTAGGAAAGACCTATTCAAATGGGTTTTGGTGCGTTGAAAAACGATAAAAAAATACGCATAAAAAATCCGCAAAAACTGGCTCAAATCATGCAAAAAAGCGAAACTTTACATTAAAAAAGGTGGCTTTTTGCGTTTTTTGTGTCTAAAATTTGTTTTTTATTCGTGAAAATGCGTCAAAATTCGCACATTTGGTCATAAATAAAAGCAAAACCATAAGAAAAAACTAAATTAGAGGGTGGAAAGTTTATGGAACCTACAAATGTTGTGGAAAACACAAATCAAAAGAAGGGCATGAAAAAAGGTGCAAAGGTAACTTTGCTCGTTTTAAGCATTCTCTTCTTTTTGGCAGCGATTATCACACCAATTGTGATTTTTGCAATGCCAAAGAATGATAAACCTGAGGATACTCAGATGGGAAACTATATCTTGCGTCTCGTTAAAGATGGCGACAAGACCTATTATGATATCGTCAGATATATCGGCGACGAAACCGAGGTTTCGATTCCAAGTGACTTTGATGGAATTAAAGTTCGCGCAATTTTGGCGAATGCCTTTGACGCATCAAAACGTCAATATTCTTCAAACATCACAAAGATTACAATTGGAAACGGAATCAGATCTATCGGTGTAAACGCTTTCAAAGACTGTACAAATGTCACAGAACTTGAATTGCCTCAATCAATGCAAAGAATTGACAAAGGCGCTTTCGAAGGTTCTGGTCTTAAAAAATTGTCTGTTAAAAATGCTTCTGGTTTGAGATTTATGCCAGGTGCTCTTGATGGTGCAGACGATTTGAAAACTTTGAACATTGTTGGTTCAAATGACACTGTTGGTTCAGGAAGCCTTTCAAACATTGATGGTGTTACCGAAGTTGTTGTTGACCCTTCTGTTGTAATTGACTCTGGTGCGTTCACTGGGGCTTCTTCTGTTACAACTCTTACTGTTTACAACACTGAAAAGTTGCAAGTTGAAGATGATGCGTTCAATGATTCAAACATCACAACACTCAATGTTAGAAAACTTGACACAACAATCACCGAAACATTCATGAAAAAATTTGCAGGTCTTTCAGGTCTTAAATTTGTAAACCTTGAAGAAGGAATCGACACTGTTTCTGCAAAAACTTTCGCTTCATTTGCAAATCTTGAAAAACTCTCAATGGCAGACAACACTGCGATTGATATTTCTGCACTCCCTCTTGTAAATAATGAATATGTAACAAAGGTTGTTTTGAATGGTAAAGAAAACCAAACAGACTTCACTTTGAGAATTTTGAACGAAAATACAGGAAACGCATATAACACACTTAAAAAGAGTTTCCTTGATGGTTTCGAGTTTAACAAAATTACAAAAGTTTATGTAAGTGAAAACTTTACAACAATTGCTGACTCTGCATTTGCTGCATACAGCAAAATGAACTTTATTGATTTTGGAACAAACAGTAAAGTTGACTTTATTGGTTCAAGCGCATTTGCTGGTGGTGTTCAAATTAAAGAACTTGACGTTGTTGGTCCAACAGTTGTTTCAAGTAAAGTTTATGAACAATTCAACATGAGCAAAGGTTTGTATCATGATCGTAAATCATATAACGGAGTTTCAGACATTGGTTCATATTTCGTAAACCTTGATTATAGAACCGACGTTACAGGTGCTCCTGCACAATCAGACCTTAAAGAAATCATTTCACAAGTTGAAATCATGAATGGTGCAAGCATTCTTGCTTCACTTCCAAAAGATAAAATTGAACTTCTCAATAATGGAAAAGTTGATATTGACAACTCTGTTTTGATTGCAAGGGGTTGGAAAATTTCATGGTATTATAATGATGGTTCAAATGATATTCTGATTAAAGATGATATCAAAATGAGTAAAGATTTCAGTGAAAAGACAATCTTTGCAAAATGGATGCCAGTAGATAACGCTCGATATACCGTTAACTATTATATACAAAATGTTGACCTTTCTGGTTGGACATTCTATGGAAAAAAGGTATTTGAAAACGGTGTTACAGGACAACTTGCATATGCAGAACTTATCGAAATTGAAGGTTTCTCTGCTCCTGCAACTGCTCCTTCTGAAATTGTTAAAGGTACTGATGATACAGCTATCCGCGTTGAATATGTACGTAACACATATAACGTTTCATTCGACCTTAACGATAAAATCAACTCTGTAACAAACGCAGAGTTTGATTGGACTGGTGTTAACTCTGTTGAAGTTAACGGAAAACGTGTTATCAAAGTTCTTTACAATGGAACATATGGAAAACTTCCAATTGCTGTAAGACCTGGATATAGATTCCTTGGTTGGTTCACTGCTCTTGTTGATGGTGAAGAAGTTAAAGAAGGCGTAAACTTCACATCAAGCAAAGACGTTGTTCTTTATGCTAGATATGAAAAACTCAACACAAAATATCTTGTTGAAGTTTATCAACAAACTCTTGACGGAGTTGATGGTGACTCTGAATATGTTGGATATTCAAGATATCTTGGAGTTACAACAGGCCCAGATGGCGGTGTTGTTCTTTCAGACACACTTGTAACATTCGACATGTCTGTTGTTCAAAACATTATTGCTGGTCTTGCTGAATATGATGAGGGCAGCCTTACAATTCTTGATATTTCAAGTGCGCTTCCTGGTGGATTTGAAGGAAGATTCGAACTTTATAAAGAACATCCATCAACCATTCTTGGTGCAGTTGTAAACGGAAAAGAAGAAACAACAGTTTTGAGACTCTTCTATAATAGAGTTAGATATACTATTAAATATAATCCTAACAATGTTGGTTCAACCGATGTTGAAGTTGCCGAGGGTTCAAGCCTTGAAAGCATTTCACTTAAATATGGTGCAAACTATATTCTTCCAACAGTAACCAAAAATGGTTATGCATTTGGCGGTTGGA
>USTJ01000049.1 GCA_900557585.1 uncultured Eubacteriales bacterium | reverse complement strand
AAAAAGCCGTTAAAGACCTTTCACTCAAAGTTTTCGAAACTAGCAGTGCCGACACTTTCCGTGTTCTTGGTCGTGGAGAAATGCACATTTCAATTTTGATTGAAAACATGCGCCGTGATGGTCTTGAATTTCAAGTTTCAATGCCAAAAGTTATCTATAAGGAAATTGACGGCGTGAAATGCGAGCCAATCGACCGCCTTACTATCGACGTTCCAGAAGAAAGCGTTGGCGCAGTTATGGGAACAATTGGTTCAAGAAAAGGCGACCTTGTTTCAATGACAAACATAGGAAGCCGAATCCGTCTTGAATTTTTGATTCCTGCTCGTGGACTTTTTGGATATAAAAACCAATTCTTGACCGACACTCGTGGTGAAGGCGTAATGAGCAGTGTGTTCGACAGTTATCAACCATATAAAGGTGACATTCAACACCGCAACTTCGGTGCACTTGTTGCCTATGAAACTGGCGACGCAATTCAATATGGTCTTTACAATGCCCAAGAGCGTGGAAAACTTCTCATCACCCCAGGAACTCGCGTTTATGGCGGAATGATTGTTGGAATCAACCCAAAACATGAAGACATTGTTGTGAACGTTTGCAAGAAAAAACAACTCACAAACATTCGTTCTTCTGCATCAGACGAAGCACTTCGTCTTGAACCTGTGAAACCACTCACTCTTGAAGAATGCCTTGAATTTCTTGATGAAGATGAACTTTTGGAAGTAACTCCAATTTCCCTTCGTCTTCGCAAAATTGTTCTTGACCATGTTCAAAGAGGAAGAATGGATTTTAGAAAGAAAAACGGTCAATAAAATCAAATTTAAAGAGAAGCAAATTTGCTTCTCTTTTTTTGCTCAAAACAAAATAAAAAATGCAAAAACAATAACTAAACACTAAAAATAATATTTATCTTGTGCAATTTCACAACAAAACACATATTTTCTTTTGTTTTTCACAAAATATTAAAGAGGTGAAAAATGCAGAGAATTTTTAAAACTTTTATTCTTCTTTTGACTGTCATGTGTGCATCAGTCTGGCTTCCTGCGTGTTCAAAAAAGCGAAACTCTTTTTCTGAAAATGCAAAAGTTAAAATTGAAGATGTTTCCTATTCTTCTATTTCCGACGCCGTGAAAAATGCAAAAAGTGGCGACACTATTAAAGTTTATAGCGATGTTTCAGAAAATCGCAACATTATTATCAACAAACCATTATCTATTGTTGGAATGAAAAATCAAAACAATGTAAGCCCTAAATTTTATGGTTCTTTCACAATAAACAGCACAGGCGAAAACGATACAATCAACATTTCTGGGCTTGACATTATTCACCAAGGCACAAGTGAAAACAGCCTTGAAAACAACACAAAAATCGGAATAAACCTTGTTGATGGTGGTCTTGTTGTGAAAGAAAATCACATTTCTCTTAAAGACGAAAAAACAAGCGAAGATGGTGCAAGCGGAATTATTCTTTCAAGAAAAATCTCCTCGCTAAACACAATGCCAATGATTGTGAAAGGCAACACATTTGGGAACTATAAAACTTCTGAAAACGGCATTTGTGGCGCTCTTATCGTGAAAAGTTCCGACAAAGAAAATTTTCAAAACATAAATCTTAACAACGAAAATCTATATCGCCAAAATTCTTTTGCTTTTTCAGAAAGTGGAAATCAGTTTGTTTCAATCAAATATAGCAAAACACCATATGAAATCAACTATATGGTGACAAGTTCATCGAAAGATCTTCTTGACAAACTGCTCAACAATCAATCATCATCAAACGCAACTTTTGTTTTGAAAAATAGCAACGAACCAGCCGAGAAAAATGAGAACAAAATCCCAATCTATGAGCAAACAGCCGTTTATATTGAAGGAAACAAACCGGCCGACTTTGGCGAAAATGTTTTTGCGCTCAAAGGTTCAATTTCTCTTTTATCAGATATGAAAAATGCAACAATAGAAAAACAAGGTGCAACTGCAAGCGTTTTGAAAGACACAAACAAAACTTTTGAAAACATAAAAATTATTCAAAATTAAAATTGATTTGTATAAATCAAAACAAATTTATTGCAAATTTTACAAATATAAAATAAAAATCATAAAAATCCAATAAAAAAACACTATCATTTGATAGTGTTTTTTGTCTTTACGCTTTAAACTTCAACTTTGAATAATTGAACATCACCATAATAAAGCACGCATTCACCAGTGAGCGTTTTTGCTGTTACAAGATAAAGCATCACTTCTTGTTTCTCGGTCGTTTTAAAAGCAATTGTAACTTTCTTTTCTTCACCAACCATGAAATCTGATGTGGTGTTCACTTTCTTGTCTTCTTGTTTAAGCACAAATTTTGTTGCATCAAGAGTGTTTTCTGCTTCTTTTTGGTTTTCAACTGTCAAATTGATTTTAATGTTATAGTTTTCTTTTACTGTCGTTTTTTCGGCACTGCCCTTCACATAGGTGAACTTAAAGTCTTCTGAAACCGAGTTTGTTTTGTTGTTTGTTCCGCAGGCAACAAATGCCCCAGCACAAAGAACAACAAACAAAAGTGCAAATACATTTAAAATTTTCTTCATATTTTTTCTCCTTTAAAAACAATTCTGTCCAAAGCAAAAATAAATATTCATAAAAATTAAAATAATGTTCACAAAAAAAACGCAAATCACATATATTTATCTGGAATTTCCACTTCAAAACCATATTTTTTAAGAAATTCTTTATATTCTTTAAACCGGTGTTGCCTTACAGGCATTGGTGTATGCGTCTTGAATAACAAAACAAGTGCAGGTGAAATTTGCTTGTATCTTTCAACAAAAACCACTTTTTCAAGTTCTCCGTTCATCACCAATTTTCTAATTTCTCCATGATATGAAAAATATACCATATATCCATATTTTCATTTCTTGCATAAATTATTCAACACTTCAAAACTTGTTTTTATTTTTTCCAAACTTTACACATTTTTTTATTTCTTTGACAATCATAATCAATAACGCTTTAAACATCATAAACAAAAACAAAAGGAACACAAAATAGTGTTCCTTTTTACTTTATTTATTGGATTTAATTATTTATCTTCTCCACCATTTTCTTTGGGGATATTTTCCTGTTCATTTTGCCTAGAAATAGTTTCTTGTTGATTTTCCTCTGGCAAAACATTTTCAGCACTATTTGTTTCTTGCACCTGGACTTTGCCTTCTTTTGTTTTAGATTTCTTTTTTGGTTTTTCTTTTTTATCTTTGCCTTCGGTTTCCTTTTGAATTTCTTCAACCGAACTCCAAATTCCAACAACCTCGGATACTTTTGTAAGATATACAAATGCCTCTGAATCAATTTCTTTGATGATAGATTTCAACTGTCCAATTTGATATTTACTTACAAGGCAAACAAGTTGATAGCGGTCACTTTTGCTGTGCATTCCTTTAACCTGCAAACAAGTGCAACCTCTTGCAAGTTTATCCATGATTGCGCCTGAAAGTTCTTCTGGTTTTGTTGTTACAATATTCACCGCACGAACTTGCTTGTATCCATCATTCACAAAATCTGTAACAAGCATGCTCAAAACAAGTGCAATGATTGTGTATGGCAAAAGGCGAACGCCGTCGCTGAATGTGATTGTTGACAAAAGAATGATGAAAGCATCAATGCAAATGATAAGTGTGCCAATTGTTGCTTCGGGCTTTTTCTTTTTCACGATGCAAGCAATCATATCAGACCCGCCAGTTGAGCCACCAAAGCGAACAACAAGGCCAACGCCAAGCCCCATGATGATTCCGCCATAGATTGCAGAAACCAAAAGTTCAAAAGAAAGGTTAAGTTTGATAAGTGCAAAAAGTTGCATGCTGAGTGAAAATGAAACAATGCCGATGAGCGCCTTTATAGCAAACCTTTTTCCAAGAGTTTTGAGTGCCAAGAAATATAACCCAATGTTGAGCACCAAATAGATGACTGATGTTGGAATTTTGTTTATTCCAATTTTTCCAAACAACACATTGATAACCATTGAAAGTGCCGAAAATCCACCGGTTGAAATTTCGTTTGGTTCAAGAAAAACACTGAACCCAAATCCCATTATAATTGTTCCAAGAACAATCATTGCAATTTCAAGCGTAAACTGCCACTTTCTGCTTGCTTTTATATACATATTTTTCTCCTTTCAGCCAAATTATATCATGGCAACAAAATATTTTCAATCGCAAAAAACAGGTTTGAAAATTTTTATTCAAGATAACAAAACAGACAATGTTTTTCACATTATCTGCAATTATCAATATTATAATAGTTTTAAAACAAAATTTTGTTTCTTTGACAAATCAATTTTGTTTTTGTGCTCTACACCTCATATTCATAGGTTCCGGGGCCGTCAAGAACGGTTTCAATCTCCATATATGTTCGAAAAACTCCGGTTTTCACTTTGATTTGTTTTGAAAGTTCTTTCACAAACAAATTATAAATTTCTTCTGCTTTTTCAGCCTTTGCAGAATTTATGAAATCTGGACGATTTGTTCCTTATAGAGAAGCATAAAGAGTAAAGTTGCTTACAACCATAATTTCGCCGTTTGTGTCAAAAATGCTTTTGTTTGTTTTTCCGTTTTCATCATCAAAAATGCGAAGTTTCAAGATTTTCTCTGCAAACGCTTTCACTTTTGATGCATCATCATTTGCCGAAACTCCAAACAAAACAAGCATTCCATTTCCAATTTCACTGAACTTTTCACCCTCGCTGTAAAGGGTTGCTTTTTTAACTTTCTGGATTATCGCCTTCATTCTTCCTCTCCCGAATACAAAGCATAGTGTGCTCTTTTCTTTCCTTGCACAGGACAAATATTGAATTTTTTATAAACATTCACAATAATGCTGTTTCCAAGCCAACCAATCTTGTTTGTCATGCCTCTGCCATAGGTATTCGTGAAAATTGGAGCAATCTTTGCATATAGCCTTTGCACAATTGTTTCAACTTCGCCAAACTCTTTCATGTTTTTGGTTTTGTCGCAATATTGATAACTTTTACGTTTGTTTGCATTGCCCGCCATATACTTTGAAAGAGCATAAATAAACGCTTCAACATCGCCTATGAACCCCGCGCATTTTCTTGCAACACGTTTACGGTCTGTCCAAATATACTTATCAATTTCAGCGTGCCTTTCTTTCAAACTTTTATAAGCATTTACAATTTTTAAAAAAGTTGGATATTGCTCTCTGCTTTCTTCAAACAGCCAATATGTTTTATAATACGCAAAAAACTCTGTCCAAAAATGATAGCCACAAGCAAAAACCAAGTCATCAACAGTTTCATGTGAAAGTTTCATTGGATTGAACTTGCAATATGGACTTTTCAAAATGTGATGGTGGTCATAAACATGCGCAAGTTCATGAAAAAGTGCCGAGCAAAGTCGAAGCCCTTGGTCATGTTCGGCTAAACGAAGAAGCATGCTTGAAAGCCCAATAAAATGACCATATTTTGTCACACCAGAAAAAGCATCTGAAACTTCTCCGTTCACAAACTCTGCATCATTTGAAACGTCTTCAACTCTGATTGTCAAATTTGCAGAAAAATCAAAACTAGATAAAAATTCGTTTACAACTTCAAGGATATAATCTTTATGTTTTTCGAACAAATCTTTTTCTTTTGAATTATTCACAAGTTCAACATGATGTTTAAATTCAACTTCTTTCATGTTTTCATTATAACACAACTTTCAAAATTTGCACTAAAATTTCACTTATTTTTCACAGTTTTAAGCCCTAAATTGCAATTTTAAGCCAAATTTATTTGTCATGCACTTAAACATTCACAAAAAGTGCAAAAACTTTATCTTGCAATAAAAAACCACCAAATATTTGGTGGTTTATAATTATTCTTCTTCGCCTGGTTGAAAAAATGAAAGTTGTTGTTGGCCTTGTTTTTCTTTCACATAAAAACCTGTTTCAACCTTTTTTAAAACAGTTGTTTCAAGTGGACTTGTTTGCTTTTCTGGTTCTTTTTGCATTTGAGGTCTTTGTAAGAATTTTTTGTCCAGTGGAGGGATCAAATCAGAAACCGGAGTTCTTGAAAGTTCATCAAGGTGAACAAG
>USTJ01000048.1 GCA_900557585.1 uncultured Eubacteriales bacterium | reverse complement strand
AATGACAAAGGTTCAGGCGCAATTTTCTTTGCTGGATGCAACCTTCGCTGTGTTTATTGCCAAAATTATAAAATCAGTCACGAAATTTCTGGAAAACAAGTTTCACCAAAAGAACTTGCAAACATTTTTAAAATGCTTGAAGAAAAAGGTGCCGGAAACATTGACCTTGTCACCCCAACGCACTATTCTTTACATATTATTGACGCTTTGAAAATCTATAAACCAAAAGTTCCTGTTGTTTGGAACAGTGGCGGTTATGAAAGCCCAGAAACCATTGCTAAACTTGAAGGACTTGTTGATATTTTTCTTGTCGACTTTAAATATTATGACAACAGTCTTGCTGAAAAATATAGCAAAGCACCAAATTATAAAGAAAATGCAATTGCATGTTTAAAAGAAATGAAAAGACAAATTCCTGAAAACATTTTTGCTGGTGGCAAACTTGAAAAAGGCATTGTTGTTCGCCACCTTGTTTTGCCGACATGTGCAAAAGACAGTTTCAAGGTTTTGGACACAGTTTGTGACATTCTTGGAAAAGACGCTCTTGTTTCAATCATGAGTCAGTTCACACCATATGGTGAATGCGAAAAATATCCAGAAATAAACCGACAACTGACCAATCTTGAATATAAAGCAGTTGTTGCCCACGCTCTGAAACTTGGACTTGACAACGCACTTGTTCAAGACATTTGCAGTGCCACAACAGAAATGATTCCAGACTTTGACAGAAACATTATTGATTTTTGAAATTTTTAAAATTAAAAAGCAAATGTATAAAAAAGAACATTTTTGATGCATTTTTTACAAATAAAATTTCAAAAATAAACAATTTTATTATTTTATCAAATTTTTTAGACATCAATTTCAATACTTTTTAAAGTGGCAAAAAGTTTCAAAAAACATGCAAAATTGCCAAAAAACTTTTTGTGTTTTAAAAGTGTTGAAATTTTTTATTTTAGGTGTTATTATATTATATATAATATAAAGGTGGACAAAAATGGGTCTTTGCAGTTTTTCAACAACACTTCGAAACAGTTCAAGCACAATTATTGATAATGAGTTTATCAATGAGTTTTTGCCAGGCGCACCAGACGGCGCTGTTAAAGTTTATCTTTATGGACTTTATCTTTGCTCAAATCCACAAAGTGACGACAACGACATTTCTGCCATGAGCACAGTGTTGTCCCTTTCTGCTGACCAAATTTTTGAATATTTTTCATATTGGCAAGAACTTGGACTTGTTCAAATTTTAAATAAAACCCCACTTGAAGTGAAATTTCTTTCTGCAAAAAAGTTTTCGGGCAATTCTAAAATGCGCTCAAAAGCAAAATATAAAGATTTCAACGACCAAGTACAATCAATTTTAAGCGGAAGAATGATCACCCCTCTTGAATATAACGAATATTATAACCTTATTGAACTTCACCACTTCGAACCAGATGCTGTGATAATGATCATTAAATATTGCACAAAAATTAAAAGCACATCTATCAACTATCCATATATTTTGGCGGTTGCAAAAAGTTTTGAAAATGAAGGAATCAAAAGTGTCACTGCTCTTGAAGAAAAGTTTTTGGAACAAGAAAAAGCAAGTGGCGATGTTAAAGACGTTTTGAAGGCTTTGGGGCTTTCGCGTGATGCAGACCTTGACGAAAGAAATCTTTATTTGAAATGGACAAACAATTTTGGTTTTACAAAAAATGTGGTTTTGCTTGTTGCCTCTTCTTTAAACAAAAAAGGAGGAATGAGCAAGCTTGACGAAACCCTTTCAAAATATTATGAGCAAAAATTGTTCACCATTGAGGACATTGAAAACTATTCAAAAGAAAAAGAAGAACTTTATGACATTGCAAAGAAAGTTACTTCTACGCTTGGGCTTTATTATCAAAACCTTGACAGCACAGTTGAGGTTTACATTAAAGATTGGGTTCAAAAAGGATTTGACAAAAACACAATTTCACTTCTTGCCGTTTATTGCTATAAACAAGATATTCGAAGCCTTTCGCTTATGAACGAAGCAGTGTTGAAATTTTTCAAAAAAGGGCTTGTTTCCTCTGATGCAATTTCACAATATCTTGGCGACGTTGTTGCAAAAGATGACGCAATTAAAAAGATTCTTGAAACAATTGGAAGCCTTCGCAAAGTGAACTCTGCCGACCGTGACCTTTATAACACTTGGAGCACCGACTGGAACCTTTCCTTCGACATTATTATGCTTGTTGCTGAAAAAGCAAAAGGAACCGCAAGCCCAATGAGATATATGAACCGAATTTTGAGCGAGATTCATTTGAAGAACATTTCTTCGGTTGAAGAAGCCGAAAAACTTTGCTCTTCATTCATTTTTGCAAAAGTCGAAAACAAAAACAAACCAAACTTTGAGCAAAGAGAATATTCAAAAGAACAACTTGACGCGCTCTTTGATTCTCTTGATGACATAGAGGTATAATATGGACAGAAAACAACTTATCGCTTCATGCCTTGCAGAACTTTCTGCATCAAGAATAAATGCGCAAAACAAGGCAGTTTCGTTTCTTATGAAAGCACGCGAAATTCCAGAGTTCAATCAACTTGACAAAGAAGAACGCGCCCTTACTTTCGAAATTGGAAAACTTCGCGCAGAAAACAAAAGCGCAACAGAGCAAAACAAAAACCTTCAACTTATCAAAGAAAAGAAAGAGCACATTTTGCTTAAAAACAACATTTCACCAGACTCGCTTTCTGCGAAATATTCATGCATGAAATGCCAAGACACTGGCTATGTGAACGGCACATTTTGCAAATGTTTGCAAAACAAAGTTCGTGAAAAGATTTTGAAAGATTGTGGAGTTGAAAACAAAAAACTCTGCTCTTTCAAAGAATTTAAACCCGATCTTGCAACCGACGAAAAACAAAAATCTCAACTTTTGAAAGTGAAAGACATTTTCGAAAAAGTTGCAGATAAATATCCTTTGATAAATCAGAACTTTATTGTCGTTTCTGGAAAGACTGGTGTTGGAAAAACTTTCATGACCGAATGCCTTGCATCGAAACTTATTGACAAAGGTTTTATTGTTTCGTTTGTTTCTGCTTTTGGAATGAACAAACTTATGCTTTCCTATCACACCTGCTTTGACCAAAACAAACAATCTTATCTCGACGCACTAATCGACCCAGATGTTTTGATTATTGACGACCTCGGAACCGAACCAGTTTTGAAAAATGTTACACTTGAATATCTCTATGTTGTTTTAAGCGAAAGGTCAAGACTTGGACATCTTACAGTTGTGACAACCAATCTTGGTTCAAGCGAAATTTTAGACCGATATAACGAGCGAATTTTTAGCCGTCTTGTGAACAAACGCGAAAGCATGCTTATTCAAATTCAAGGCGAAGACCTTCGCTGTAAAAGTGCAAAATAAGGCGTAAAAACATAAAATTATATGCGTTGTTTATGTGCCAGCGCATTCACTCATAATTTCGCGTTTTATAATGAAAACTAAAATTATTAAAGAGATTATTTATCAATAAACATACTCTAAAAAAACGCAATAATTTCCAATCAATGTTTATTATATTTGATAAAACGCAAAATAAAAATCCACCAAATTTGGTGGATTTATTTTTTATTTCACATTTTTCAAACTTTCAACAGTTTTCATCAGATGCATAAGCATTTCTTTGCTTTCTTTTGTTTGCATGTTGTTGATTGCATCCATTTTGGTTTGAAGTTCTTTTTTGCCTTGGTCTGTGATGCTATAATAAATTTGTTTGCGATTTCCATCTTCTTTGAAACTTGAAATCACGCCATCTTTAATCATCTTTTTTGTGATAAGAGCAAGGTTGCTTTTTGCCATTTTAAGTTCATAGATAAGTTCTTGTGGAGATATTTTATCTTTTGAAGCAATCAAATATAAAATTTGATAGCGCACTGTGAAAACTCCGGCGCCTTTGCCCTTGCCTTCTGCAATGCGGTCTGATGCAAGTTTAAGTTCGATTATGCTTTTTGCGAAACTTGAATCCATTTTCATGATGCTCATCTCCTATAAATTTATTATATAATAATAACAAAAAAATGTCAATTGGCTTTTTTGTTTTTCTTAAAATTGCAACTGACATTTTTTATTATTTTATTTGAATATTAAATTTTTATTAGATTCTTGAAAAAAGTGGAACAACTTTTTCAAGAGAAACGCTTTCTGGAATAATTTCTTTCCAAGAAGGTGTTTTGTCAAGATTCAAAAATTCACGAATAGATGCAGCGGCATTTGGCATGAATGGTTCGAAAATGTTTGAAAGGTTTGCAATTACATATGCACAAGAATAAATTGTGTTGTTGAATGCTTTTTGATCTTCTTTTGCTTGAACCCAAGGTTTTTGCTCGTCATAGAAACGGTTTGCTTCTGACACAAGGTTCATTGCAGTTTCTGCTGCCTTTTTAAACTCTATTGTTTCAATATATTTCGCAACTTCGTCATAGGTTTCAAGAACTTTTTGCTTGATTTCTGGTGCAATTTCACCAACAGGCAAAGTTTCAAGACCTTTGAACTTTAATGTACGGTTGATAAGGTTTCCAAACTTATTCACAACCTCGCTGTTGTGTGTTGTTTGATAAAGTTCAAATGTGAAGTTTGCATCTTTCTTTTCTGGGCCATTTTCTGCAAAATGGAAACGAAGTGAATCTGGATTATAGGTTTCACCCCAAACCAAAGCCTCGAAGCATGTTCCAGAACTTTTGCTGATTTTTGCGTTGTTACACATTAAATATTCAGCGGAAACCATGATGTTTTGTGTCACAAAATTGTCTTTTAAGCCTTCGAGCATTGCAGGAAGGAACATTGAATGGAAAACAATGTTGTCTTTTGCGTGACACATATAAATAAGTTTCTCGGTGTCTGGTTCAACATCTTTTTTCCAGAACTTTCGCCAATCAAATCCGCGTTCCTCTGCAAGTTGCATTGTGTCGGTTACATAGCCAAGAAGGGCTTCCCACCAAACCCAAACAACTTTTCCTTCATATCCTTCAATTGGAATTTTAACACCCCAATTAAGTTCACGCGAAAAGTCACGGTCGCGAAGGTCATCAAGATATTTCTTTGTTTCGTTGATGGCATTAAGTCGCCAAGTGTTCTTATTTGTTTCAACCAAATTTTCAAGAAAATCTTTGAATGCAGTAAGTTTAAAAACAAGAACCTTGTCATCTTTTTGAACGGTTTTGTTTTTGCAAATAAGGCAAGTTGCACCTTCAAGGTCTGCCTCTACTGGAACATATCCACAGTCGCAGTTGTCTGCTTTTGTGCGCTTTCCGCAAACTGGACATGTAATTTCAATTTCTGTGTCGTTCACAAATTTTCCGCAGTGTTCACAATAAGGACGCTTTACAACCTTTTCATAAAGATAGCCATTGTCATAAAGGCGTTTGAACATTTCCATGCATTTTTCTTTGTGGAAATCGTCATAGGTTTTTGCAAAAATATCATATGAAAAGTTGAAAACTTTCAACGCTTTTCTGAAATTTGCGTCATAGCGGTCTACAATATCTTTTGGGGTTACGCCCTCTTGCTTTGCTTTGATTTCAGGCTTTGTTCCGTGACAGTCGGTTCCCGAAACCATTAAGACATCATCACCAACCATTCTGTGATATCTTGCAAGAATGTCACCTGAAAGTGAACTTGCAATATAGCCCAAATGAAGATTATTGTTTGCATATGGCCAAGATACGCAAATTGTTACATTTCTCTTTTTTCTCATTTTATTTTCCTTCTTTGTCGAAATTTCGTTTTGCCTGAGATTTCTTCCAACGCTTGCCGACAATTTTTGCCTTGCACTTTTCTGAAAGCGGACGGCTCATTATTGCCAAAAATGCGTTTATGCATTTTGGACGGATAAGCACTTTGTGCTTTTTTGATGCTTTAAGCGCAATTTCTGCAACTTTTTCAGGACTGCAAGCAGTAACTTTTCCGCCAAAGCCCTGTGCTTTGATTGCATCTTTCATTGCGGTTGTTGTTGGAATCCCAGATGGACAAACTGTTGTGAAAAACACATTTTGCCCTTTAAATTCTTCTGAAAGCGCCACCATTAAATTTGTAAGCATTGCCTTTGTTGCCGAATACATTGACATGTGTGGCATTGGATAGTCGCCAG
>USTJ01000047.1 GCA_900557585.1 uncultured Eubacteriales bacterium | reverse complement strand
TTCATCCTGAGCCAGGATCAAACTCTCATAAAATATGTTTTGCTTCGCAAAAACATCAAGTTTGCCTTGTCAGTCTTAAACTAACTAGCTTAATAATAGTTTCCTTATACTGTGTTTAAGGATTCATTCAATTGCTTGAATGATGTTCACAAAAGATGTATACTTAATTCTAATGAATTCTGTACTCATCTCGAAATTCTAAAAAGAATTTTCAAGGTTGTCTTTCTGTTCAGTTATCAAAGTTCATCGCTCTCAAATCCAGTATTTATCTGTGTTTGAGAAGCTTTTGTGTCGCTGTCGTATCGCGGCGACTTGATTATAATAGCACCACCCATCACATATGTCAACAACTTTTTTCAATTTTTTTTAATTTTTTTTGAAATATTTTCCTTTTCCGTGGTTGATGCAACTTCTGTAGTTTTAGTAGTTGCTTTTTGTTTTTTATTCCCCCACCATAGCCTGTCAGTTTGCCGGTTTTGCCAACAACTCTGTGGCATGGAACAATTATGCAAATTGGGTTTGCACCAACTGCTTGGGCAGACATTTTTTGTTTTTCCATTTGCCTTGCAAGAGAGCAAACAATGTCGCCATGGCAAGACGTTTTGCCAAATCAATGTTTTCAATAAGATGCCAAACTTGTTTTTGAAATGGCGTTCCCTTTTCAAATCTATATTTCACATAAAAATTCGACTCTTTGCCCGAAAAATAAACATCAAGCCATTCGCAAGGTTTTCTGCCAATGTTTGTGTTGTGCCAGTTGCACTGAAATATGCTACTAATTATTTCATATTTCTTTCCTTCGTGAAAATATTTTATCACAGTTTTTTATGTTTAAAAAACGAATGCAAGCGTATTTTTCATTTCCCTTTTAACAACATTGACAAAAAACTCATATTTTAAAATGGGAGCAATCGCTTCAAGGAGAAAAGATGAACAAAACACTCATGATAATTTTTGGTTGCCTTGTCATTTTTGTTGCAACCACAATTGGCTCACTTTTAATCTTTGTGATGAAAAAAGAAATCAGCAAAAAACTGAACTGCATCATCAACGGCTTTTCGGCAGGAATCATGATTGCGGCATCGGTTTGGAGTTTGATTTTACCATCAATTTCATTTTCAGAAAACCTTGGAAAACTTAATTTTATCCCAGCAAGCGTTGGCATTTTGGCTGGGTGTTTTTTGATTTTACTTATTGATATTGTCATTTTTTTCATAAACAAAAAACAACAAAAAAGCGAAGAGAGTTTAAAACTTCACAGGTTTGTTATTGCCTTCACTCTTCACAACATTCCCGAAGGCATGGCTGTTGGTTTTGCACTTGGTTCGGCACTGCACTCGGGCGGAGACATTGCAATTGCCGGTGCAATTGGACTTGCGATTGGAATTGCAATTCAAAACATTCCAGAGGGTCTTGCAGTTGCTCTTCCCGTTTATAAACACACACAAAACAAAAACAAAGCATTTTTGTTCGGCATGCTCAGTGGCGTTGTTGAACCAGTTTTTGCATTTATAAGCGTTTTGCTTGTATCACAAATCAAAGTTTTGTTGCCATGGTTTTTAGCATTTTCTGCCGGCTCAATGATTTTCGTTTCGGTTGAAGCCCTGATTCCAGACGCAAAAGAAAGCCAAAACTCACACGCCGGAACATGGGGTTTTATTGTTGGCTTTTTGCTTATGATGATTCTTGATGTTGTTCTTGGATAAAAGTCTATTAAAAAATTACAAAAATTGCTAATAAAGTTGACGACCACCTCTAAAAATAGTTATACTTTAATCATTATCTATTTAGGAGGAAAAAATGAAAGAAAATAAAAAAATTCCAAAGTCAGTTTGGCTTCCACTTACAATTGTTGGCAGTCTGCTGATTGTTGGACTTATTGTGTTTGTTCTTGTTTACGCAATCGCATTAAAAGTTGATCTTAAAATTTCTGCAAATCAAGTTGAGCAAACTCAATCAATAGTTGTTAATTGGGACACATCTAAACCAGTTGACGAAGTTGTTATCACCGTTAAGCATGGAAATGACATTGTAAGAAAATCAACCCTTACACAATATGATGAAATTGTTAAAGGTCAAATGACAATTCCTGTTTATTACGGAAAGTTAACTGTAAAAGTTGACATTAAAAAGGGAATCTACAAAACAAGCAAAAAAGTTGAAGTAAAAGTATTTACAAACGAATACAATATTGCACCAATCACAGCAACAATGCCTGTAACATTGTTCACTCTTTCTCTTGAAGACATTACAAATAAAGGTCAAATTCCAACATTTGTATGGTTCAAAAGAAGCGGTGCTTGGGACTGGTCAAAACTTCCTGAAAATGTTTACCCAATGCCTGTTGCATCAACAAGCGAACTTCTTAACAGTGGCGAAAACACAATGTATAAAAAAACAAGCGCCTATGTTAAAGAACTTTATTCAATGAATAAAAACTCAAAATTCAATTTCTATTATAATGACTATTTTGCATTTGGAGCACTTCAAGCAACCATCGCAAATGGAATTAGTCCTGATAACTATCACATCACATTCCTTTCAGACGGAACTGCATCATTCAACTATTTCAACAAACATTTGAACAATGCAAACTATGAAACCGAATATGCAAATATGGTCAAAAAATATGAAACTCTTAAAAAGTAAATTGCAAAACGCAAAACTTATAAAAAGACAAGCGTTGGCTTCTCTATTTCAGCAGACAATTTGAGAGAATATGCTTTTGTAATGGCAAATGAAGAGTCAAATGTTGACTGGTGGCTTACAAGAGCATCTGGAACACTTGGAACTTTCGTTCTTGACACAGAAACTGGCAAAACTGTATATGACAACCTTGTTGCACCAACAATTGGAACAGCAATTCAAGTTAAAGATTTGAAAACTCTCTTGGTTAAAATTGATCCAAAAGTTGACAACAAAAATGCAGGTAAAACTGATGAAGAAATCAATGAAATGACAAAAGATCTTTGGTTCAAAAAAGAAGATTTGAAATCACTTTACAAATTCAGCGACACTATGTTTGATAAAGCAAAAGAAGAAAACAAAGAAGTTATGGTTATTCTTGGAACTTGGACACAAACCGAACAAGCAGAACTCTTTGATAACTATGTAAAAGCAATCCAAGCATATTATGGCGAGAATTATGTTTATTACTATAAAGGACATCCAAGAAACCCAACAGACACTGTTGCAGGAAAACGTAAACACCTTGAAGAACTTGGACTTATTGATATTGACTCAACAATTCCAGCAGAACTTATATTCTTCTTCAACCCTGATGCATTTGGCTCTGGATATCAATCTTCAACATTCCTTTCTGTTTCAGCAGAAAAAACTTGTGCAATCATTAAAACAAGAAAAGACACATTCTCTGAATCTTATAAACCAAATGTTGACATTTTCATGTCACTCAACACTTTAAACAGTGCAAAAACTGGTTTCACATCTTCACAAAATTGTGTACTACTTGAATTCAATGACACAACAAAATATAACATTGCAATTTTCGATGTAGCACAAAATAAACTTACATATTATAAATTGAATGAATCTTCTGTATATGAAGAAGTTCAAGCATAACTAGCCATAAAAAAGAGCAAAATCTTGATATTTTGCTCTTTTTTATTTGCAAAATTTCTTAATAAAAATTGTCAACTTTGTTTTTCAGATTTTGCAACATATTGAAAAATATACAAAGTTGTCATATAATAAAATTGTTCTCAATGAACTGCACAATTTTTGTGTAAGGCTTATAACTTTTGTTTATAAGCACGACCGTCACTTAGCACGGTCATTTTTTTCAAATTTTCCGTATTGACAAAATGGCGTTTTCATGATATAATGAAAATATATACAAATGAAAGAGCCGGCATCAAAATGTGGTGTTTGCTCTTTTTTTATGCACTTTTTCATTTTTTTGCAATTTTTTTGAAAAATGCATATTGACGAAATAGGCTTTTTGTGGTATAATAAAAGTATATACAAAAGATGAATTTGCAAAAGGTTTGGGTTTTCCAAGCCTTTTTTGTTTGTAATTTTGCCAACATAAATGAAAATTTTCATAATTTATAGACAATCATTTTTGTTGTAGTGTATAATATGACCAAGGAGCAAACATGATTAAACTTGAAAACATATCATATAAAGTTTCAGACAAAGAAACAGGAAAAGAAAAATATATTTTAAAAAATCTTAATCTTGAATTTCCCAAAAACAAAGTTACAGTTATCACTGGACACAACGGAAGCGGAAAAAGCACACTTATAAAACTTATCATGGGCATCATTTCTCCAACATCTGGAAAAATTTATGCAAACGGAAAAGACATCACTTCCCTTTCAATTTCTGAAAGAGCAAACGAGGGGCTTACAATTGCATTTCAACAACCAGTTCGTTTTAAAGGGCTCACTGTTCAAGACCTTTTGAATCTTGCAATCAAAAAACAAGGAAAACTTTCAGACGCATGCGAATATCTCGCAAAAGTTGGTCTTTGCGCAAAAGATTATATCGACCGCGAACTTGACGACCGCTTGTCTGGGGGCGAACTCAAAAGAATTGAACTTGCAATTGCACTTGCGAAGGGTGGCGACATTCTTTTGTTTGACGAACCTGAAGCAGGAATTGACCTTTGGAGTTTTGACGGACTTGTAAACATTTTCAAAGAATTGAAAAACAAAACAGTCATCATTGTAAGCCACCAGAAAAAGTTGCTTGACAATGCCGACTATATCCTTCTTTTGAACAATTCACACGATGCAATTTTGGGCGAGAAAAAAGAGATGCTTGAAAATTTAAACAAACCACAATGCAACAAACTTGGAGGGCTCATCAATGGATAAAATCAACCAAACCGATAGTTCCCTTTTAGAGCAAATTGCAGACATGCATGGCATTCCGCAAGGCAGTTTCAACATTAGAAAAAATGGTCAAAGCATTGCAAGAAATTCAGATTCAGACATTGAAATTATAAGCAAAACCGACAAAAGCGGAATTGACATTATTGTTAAACCCGGTGTTAAAAACAAAAGTGTTCACATTCCCGTTATCATCACTGTTGGAAACCTTTCAGACCTTGTTTACAACGATTTTTATATTGGCAAAGGCTCAGATGTTTTGATTGTTGCCGGTTGCGGAATCCACAACGACACAAGCCAAAAAAGTCAACATGACGGAATTCACACCTTTCACCTTGAAGAAGATTGCAAAGTTAAATATATTGAAAAACATCTTGGAATTGGAAACGGCGCGGGCGACAAAGTTTTGAACCCAACAACCGAAGTTTTCATGAAAAATGGAAGCGAGTTTGAAATGGAAACCATTCAACTTGGCGGAGTTTCATATTCAAACAGAAAAACCAATGCAATTCTTGAAGATAACACAAAACTTGTGATTAAAGAAAAGATTTTGACAAGTGAAAAACAAAAAGCAATAACCAACTTTAATGTGGTTTTGAAAGGCAAAAACTCGCATGTTGAAGTGATAAGCCGAAGCGTTGCAAAAGACTCTTCTCGTCAAAAATTTGTTTCAAATCTTCACGGCAGAAATGAGTGTTTCGGACATGTTGAATGCGACGGAATCATTCTTGACAAAGCACAAATTATAAGCGAGCCAAAAATCACAGCCGAGAACATTAACGCAACACTTATTCACGAAGCAGCAATCGGAAAAATTGCAGGCGACCAACTTGTTAAACTTCAAACTCTTGGGCTTTCAGAAGAAGAAGCACAAGCACAAATCATAAAAGGATTTTTAAAATAAACCCAAACAAAAAGGCACTTTCAAGTGCCTTTTATTTTTATCATTTTTCGAATTTCATAATTAAAAAATCAACCAACATTTATTGATATTTCATCTTTAATAAATCTTTAAAAATTGACATTCTTATCGTATGCTTTTAACTTCACACATGCAAGAAGGTCTTCCCATTTCCTAACTTGTTATAAATGAAGAAATGTTTTGACGCCCCGCCGGCTCGTAGAATCACTATTTATAATCTATTTATCATTTTGAAAATGTGATCAAGGGCAAAGCGAAAAATTAGTGAAAAGTGAATAGTGATTAGTGATAAGGTAGTTTGATAATTACAAACAACAAATAAAAACTTTAAATCTATACTTACTTTATCAATTCCGTGTAATCAAGTAGCAGATTTGTT
>USTJ01000046.1 GCA_900557585.1 uncultured Eubacteriales bacterium | reverse complement strand
TGCAGATTATGGTATTAAAGAGGAAGACTTCCTTGCAACTCTTGATGAGATGACAGAAGCTGCATTTGATGACCAGTGTACTGGTGCTAACCCAAGATATCCTCTTATGAGTGAAATGAAAGCCATGTACTTAAAGGCTTACTATGGTAAATAATCATCATTATTATTTTAAGAAAGGAAGACATGTCATATGAAAAAATATTTAGCAAAATCTAAGTTAAAATCAGTATATGCAGAGAATGGCAAAGCTACTAAGGTCTTTGCCAAGACCTACAACAAATCAGATGTTTTATATGAAGCTCTTAATACTTCTAGAGTTGAAGACGCAGGCGTTAATATTCCAAAGCTTTTAGAGGTTGCTGTTACTGATGGTAAATGGTCTATCACAAGTGAATATGTTGAAGGTCCTACTCTTACACAATTAATTGAAAAATACCCTGACAAGGCTGATGATTATATTAAGAAAATGGTTGAATACCAGATATCTTTCCAGAAGAAGTCTAACCCACTTCTTCTGGTATTAAAGGATAAAATGAACCGCCAGATTAACTCTATTGAAGAACTTGATAACAGCGTTAAGTATGAACTTCTTACAAGACTTAATTCCATGAAGAATCATACTAAGCTTTGTCACGGAGATTATTGTCCTGATAATATTATTGTAACTGCTGATGCCAAGGGAAATATCAAAGAAATCACAGCAGTTGACTGGGTACATGCAACACAGGGTAATGCATCTGCCGATATTGCGAATACATTTTTACTTCTCAAATTACAGTTTGGTGACAAGAGTGATATTCCTGAAAAATACATAAGTGCTTTCTGTGAATTAACTAACACAAAACGTTCATATGTTAATGAATGGCTCCCATTAGTTGCAGCAGCAAGACTTACTAAGAATAAAGAAGAAGAAAAAGAACTTCTTAATCAGTGGATAAATGTTGTAGATTTCCAGTAAAAGTTTTCCACATACCAATATAAACAAAGTTTTCCACATTAAAATACTGGTTTTTAACAGCATTTTAATGGATTTCCCACAGAATTAACACACTTATCCACAAAATTTGTGGATAACATAAAACAAATGTGGATAAAACATATTCTTTTGATATGTTTTATCCACATTTTTAATTATATACAGTATTTCTATTACTTAATAATCCAATTACTTAACTGGTACTAATTCTGCCTTACCACCCATGTACATACGAAGAGCTTCTGGAATAAGAACTCTTCCATCTGCCTGAAGGTTATTTTCAAGAAATGCGATAAGCATTCTTGGTGGCGCAACAACTGTGTTGTTGAGTGTGTGAACAAGTTGATTTGACTTTCCATCTTTTGTTTTATATCTAATTTTCAAACGACGTGCTTGAGCATCGGTCAAGTTTGAGCAAGAGCAAACTTCAAAATATTTCTTTTGACGAGGTGACCAAGCCTCTACGTCAAGGCTTTTATATTTGAGGTCTGCAAGGTCGCCTGTGCAACATGCAAGTGTTCTTACAGGAATTTCCATTGATGTGAAAAGTTCAACTGAATAGTTCCACATTTTATTATACCATTCTTCGCTTTCTTCTGGTTTGCAAAGAACAATCATTTCTTGTTTTTCAAATTGGTGAACACGATAGATTCCGCGTTCTTCGATACCATGTGCTCCTTTTTCTTTTCTGAAACATGGAGAATAGCTTGTTAGTGTTTTTGGTAATTCTGCTTCTTCTGTTGTTGTATCAATAAATTTACCGATCATAGAATGTTCGCTTGTTCCAATTAAATAGAGGTCTTCCCCTTCAATTTTATACATCATATTTTGCATTTCGTCAAAACTCATAACGCCGTTTACAACATTTCCATGAATCATGAAAGGTGGAATGCAATATGTGAAGCCTTTGTTGATCATGAAATCTCTTGCATATGCCAAAATTGCACTGTGAAGACGAGCAACATCACCAACAAGATAATAGAATCCTGTTCCAGAGGTTTGTCTTGCTGCACCAAAATCGGCACCATCAAGATTTTCAATGATGTCTGCATGATATGGAATTTCATATTCTGGAACTTTTGGCTCCAAAAATCTTTGCATTTCAACATTTTCCCCATCATCTTTTCCAACAGGAACATCTTTTGAAACGATGTTTGGAATTTGCATCATTGCGGTTTTGATTTGAGTTTCAAGTTCTGCTTCTTGGTTTTCAATGTCAACAAGTTTTTGGTTGATTTTTTGAACCTCGGCTTTAATTTGGTTTGCTTCTTCAATTTTCTTTTCTTTCATGAGCATTCCAATTTGTGAACTGAGGTTGTTTCTTTTTGCACGGCAATCATCACCATCTTTTTTCATTTCACGAAGTTTTTTATCCTTATCAATCACTTCATCAACAAGTGGCAATTTTTTGTCTTGGAATTTTCTTTTAATGTTCTCGCGCACCAAATCTGGATTTTCACGAATAAGTTCAATTGCAATCATAATCTTTCTCCAATATGTTTAATAATTGATATTTTACACTTTTTATAAAACTATTGCAACAAAATTGATAAAAATATGAATATCCCCACCTGTTTTGTGTTTATTTTTAGCCAGAAACTTCAATAAATTTCACAACTGTTCGCAAAATACTTTACATACGTTTTGAAAAAGTTGTAAAATATAGTCATGAAAAACGTATCATATTTTAACGAAAGAAACTATAAAAACAATGTTGCACTTCGAAAAGTTTTGCGCGAACTACCCGAGTTTTGCTATGACTTTTTCACAGGAATTGAAAACCGAACAAGTGCCCTCACCCGCCTTAACTATGGCTATGACCTTCGCATTTTCTTTGAGTTTATGTTCAACGAAACAAATGCCTTTAACGGCAAAAACATAAACACTCTTGAACCCGAAGATTTGAATAATGTTAAAGCACAACACATTGAAAGATTTTTGAGTTATCTTTCTTCATATGAAGACAAAGATGGCGAACTTAAAACAAACAGTGAGCGCGGAAAATCAAGAAAACTTTCAACCATTCGTGCTTTTTTCAAATATTTCTATCAAAAAGAAATGATTTCACAAAACGTTGCATCAAAGGTTCCAACCCCAAAACTTCACGACAAAAACATTATTCGTCTTGAACACGACGAAATTCCAAAATTTCTTGACGAAGTTGACAGTGGCGACGACCTTTCTGGGCATGCAAAAGGTTTTCATAAAATCACAAGACGCCGTGACCTTGCAATGCTCACCCTGCTTCTTGGAACAGGCATGCGTGTAAGCGAGTGTGTTGGTCTGAATGTTGACGATGTAGACTTTAAAACAAATGCCCTGAAAATTACTCGAAAAGGTGGAAACCAAGTTGTTCTCTATTTCTCTGACGAAGTTAAAGTTGCACTTTTTGACTATATTGAAGAACGCAATCAAAACCCATATCTGAAAACCGAACCAGCACTTTTTGTTTCGCTTCAAAACAAACGAATAACTCCAAGAGCGGTTCAAAAACTTGTGAAAAAATATGCCGAGATTGTAACCCCTCTCAAACACATAACACCCCACAAACTTCGTTCAACCTATGGCACAGAACTCTATCGCCAAACCGGAGACATTTATATTGTTGCCGACGTTCTTGGACATAAAGACGTAAACACAACCAAAAAGCACTATGCGGCAATCACCGAAGACATTCGAAAAAAGGCTGCCGACAAAGTGCACCTTCGAACAAACGAAGAATAAAAACCAAAATAAAAAGCCAGACAAAATTGTTTGGCTTTTTATACTCACCTATTGTTTTTGAAAAAGTTGTTTGCGTTATTAAAGAAAATGTCTTCAATTGTTTGCGCGTCATAGCCCATGAAGCGAAGCCTGTCTTCAAGGAGTGAAAGCGACGAATAATCTTTCACAAATTTTGGCAATTTCTTTGTTCCAAAAAAATCGGTTCCAAGAGCACAAAACTCTTTTCCAAAACGACTTACAACATAGTCTATATGCCGTGCAACATCACCAATTGTTGCCTTTTTATTTTTTGTTAAAAAATCCGAAACTAAACAAATTCCAACAAGTCCGCCCGACTCTTTTATCATTTGAAGTTGATAGTCTTTCAAATTCCTTTCATGTTCGGTGAAAGAAAAAACATTTGCGTGTGAACAGAAAATTGGTTTTTGTGTAATTTTTGCAAAAGTCATAAAACTTTTTTCTGAAAGGTGTGCAGTGTCCACAAAAATATGATTCTTTTCAAGTATTTCTGCAATTTCAAGCCCAAAAAGCGTCATATCACCGCCATCAATCGCCCCGCCAGCCAAATTATTGTTAAAGTTCCATGTTAAAGTTACAGACACCGGATTTGCATTTATCACTCTTTCAATGTTATATTTTGAAACAAAATGCAAATCTTCAATTGAAAGCAAAAGATTTGGTGTTTTCTCATTTTCATTTTGATTGTGTTTATCAATAAAATCATAGGCTTTTTCAATGCTAAAAAGTGCGGTTTCAGCATCCATTTTGCTTGTCCAAACAGCACTGCAAATGTCGCTTGCAGGGCTTGTTTTTTTTGATAAAAGAAAACGATTTTTTGCTTTTTCAGATTTTATCTCGGTCAAAAAATCGTTGTGAAGGTCAAATATTTTCATATTCAAAATTATGCCCAAACACAAAATAATATTACATGCATAAAAGCAAAAATGTATATTAAAATACGATTGCTAATATCTTGTTGAAATGTAACCAAAGTTCTTGTATTGTACAGTAAACACAATATAACAAGTTTTTATATAAACGATAAGTTATTTCGACGCACTACGCATTTAGTGTATGCTTCGTTTGCTCAAAATGACAAATAAAAATACAATAAACACAAATTTTTATGTGTCTAATATCTTTTATTTAAAACTTTACCTTATACGCTATTCAGTATAATTGTGATATGTGAAAGAAAAAAAGTAAATTTATATATCAAATATTTTTACAATTTAAAAACGAGAAGCAAAAAATTTGTTTAGATTTTTATTTTTTCCTGCAATAAAAAACCACCCAAACGGGTGGTTTTTATGCAAATATTGTTTGCTATCATGTGATAGTTTTTTCTGCTGTTTTTTATAGCAGAGATTGCAATCCTAGGTCGCAGTTGCTGACGCTCTGGTCTCACGAATGATGTTTACTTTGATTTGACCTGGATATTCAAGTTCAGATTCAATTTTCTTTGCAATTTCGTTTGCAAGAACAATCATTCCACTGTCATCAACAACTTCTGGTTTTACTGCGATTCTAATTTCACGACCGGCTTGAATTGCATATGATGTTTGAACGCCTTTGAAAGAGTTTGCAATCTCTTCAAGTTTTTCAAGACGTTTTACATAGGCATCAAGAGATTCTCTTCTTGCACCTGGACGGCTTGATGAAATTGCATCTGCAACTTGAACCAAAATTGCTTCAAGTGAATGATATTCAACACCGCCATGGTGAGCCTCGATACAATGAATTACTTCTGGGCTTTCTTTATATTTTTTTGCAATTTTAGTTTCTTTTTTTTTCTGTTCGTATTACAATATAATAATCAGAGTCGAGTGCTTTTCCAATATCATGAAGAAGACCCCCGCGTTTTGCAATTTGAACATCTGCGCCAAGTTCGCCAGCAAGTGCACCAGCGATATATGATGTTTCAAGGCTGTGTTTGAGAACGTTTTGACCATATGAAGTTCTATATTTCAAACGTCCAAGAATTTTGATAAGTTCTGGATGAAGATTGAAAATTCCTGCCTCGAAAGTTGCGTTTTCGCCCGCTTCTTTGATTGTTTTTTCAATGTCTCTTTTCACTTTTTCAACAATGTCTTCAACTCTTGTTGGATGGATTCTTCCATCGGTGATAAGTTTTTCAAGAGTAAGTCTTGCAACTTCTCTTCTGATTGGATCGAAACTTGAAAGAATGATTGCTTCTGGGGTGTCGTCAATGATCAAATCAACGCCAGTTGCAGCCTCAATTGCACGAATGTTTCTTCCTTCACGACCAATGATTCGTCCCTTCATTTCATCAGAAGGTAAAGAAACAACTGAAATGGTTCTTTCTGAAGCCACTTCTTGACTAAAACGTTCTATAGATAAGGCTAAAATATCTCTAGCTGTATCGTCTGCTTTTTCTTTAGCAATTTCTTCTTGTTCTTTTAAATAAGCAGCGATTTCTCTTTGAGATTTTTCTTTCACTCTTTCTAATAATTCATTTTTGGCTTGAGAGGAGGTCATCCCCGCAACTTTTTCTAATTCAGCAATAATTGAATTGATTTTTTCATCTAAATCTTCTTTTTGTTTTGCTAATTCCTGTGCTTTTTTGTCTAAGTGTTGGTTTGCTTCTTCTACTTTCTTTTCTTTTTCTTTAATGACTGATTCGCGAACATCTAAAGATTGTTCATGGTGAAAA
>USTJ01000045.1 GCA_900557585.1 uncultured Eubacteriales bacterium | reverse complement strand
ACGCAAAGAATTTTGCGCAAGGTTCAAAATATCCGCACGGGTGCGTGATACGAAGAATATATCATATCTATGAAAAAAAATCAAGATTTTTATGTCATTTTGCGCAAAAAAAAATGAGATAATTTTGCCATGCGGAAAAATTATCCCAAATTTCTGAAACATTTATAAATTAAATGGTTTATTTGTTGCCATTTCCTTCTGCTTCGTCAAGAAGTTTGTTATATTCTTCAAAAACAGCATCGATAATTGCGTCGTCAAGTTCAATTTCAAACTTGTCTGCATTATCTTTTCCTCTTGAAACTTTGAAAACAAGTGCTTCGTCTTCTTCCATTCCGTCAAGAAGTTCAACTGGTTGCAAAATTACATAATAGTTTCCTCTGTATGCAATTCCTGCAACTTCAATAAAGTCTACTTCTTCGCCTTCTGCTGTGAGAAGTGTGATGATATCATCATCGTCATTTTGCATATGGTTGATTGATTCTGGAAGATTGTCTTCACCAAATTTCTTTTCGTTTTCGTTTGCCATAGTACTCTCCTTTTTATGGGTTTTGACAAAAGTTTTAAACTTTCTATACTCTATTATACACTACTTTTTGATTTTGTCCAAATAATTTTGCAAAATAATTGTAGCAGCAACCTGGTCTATCACATTTTTTCGCTTGTCACGACGCATGTTCGATTCAAGCAAAATCCTTTCGGCTGAAACGGTTGAAAGTCTTTCATCTTGAAAAACAATTTTGCTTGAAGTGCACTTTGAAAGTTCTTCGGCAAAATCTTTCACCATTTTCACACTGTCACCCTCGCTTCCGTCCATTTTGAGTGGAAGCCCAATCACAAATGTATCGCTGTCCAGTTTTTCAGCAAGGCTTGCCATGTATCTTGCGTCAAGAAACAAATTTCTTCGTCTGTACACCTCATAGGAACTTGCAATCATTCCCAAAATGTCACTTGTTGCAATTCCAATTCGCACAGTTCCAATGTCAAGACCAATAATTTTTTTCAAACTTTTCTCTTCCCCTTATGGTTTTCACCACTGGTTGTATTCTAGCAAAAATAATGTCCGCTGTCTATTATTTTGACGAAGAAGATTTGTTTTGTTTGTTTTTATTTTGATTTTTGCTTTGATTTTCATCTTCTTGAAGGTTTTCAGTTATTTCTGAAATCTTCTCTTTTGCCTCTTCAAGTTTTTCTGTTGCCATTTCTTTTGCTTGTTTTGCACCCGACTGGACTTTTTTGTTTGTTGCGCCAATATAAATTCCAACGCCAAAGCCAATGCCCATTGAAAGCAAACAGCATTTTAAACAATCGTTCATATTGTTTCCTCCTGCATTTAGTTTGTCCAGTTTTGACAAAAATATACAAAAAGAGCCACGACTTTTGCCGTGACCCTCTTCTTTTATCTCTACTGACTATTTAATTTTCTTGTCAATATTCTTGATTGCAGACTTTGCAGTTTCTTCTGCCATGACTGCATATTTTTGTTTGCTTTCTTCAATTCCTTGAAGAGCCTTGATAATTGCTTTTGCTGTTACAGTTTTTTCTGCTTCTTCCAAAGTTTTTCCAATCATCATTTTTGTTGCAACCGAACAACATGCAATTGCAACTGTTGGCCCAAATGTTTGATATGTTGCTTCTTTAATCATGTCTCCATCAAGAGAGATATAAATTTTCATGATTTGTCCACTTTCTTGTGAAACAACTTTTCCAACGCCATCTGCACCCTTGATAACTCCAACATTTTCAGGATTATAAAGTTCGTTTAAAATTTCGTTTGTATATGCCATATTACAATTCCACCTTGTTTTTATAAATTCTGATAGCAGAAATGCTACGCACTTTCTTTACGATTTTACGAAGTTTTTCAACAATGTCGTCGATATCTTCTTTTGTTATTGTTGGTGAAAATGAGAAACGAACAGAAGATTCTGCTTGTTCAAGTTCTTTTCCCATTGCAAGAAGAACATATGATGGTTTTTGGCTTACTCTTCCAGCAGATGCACTTGTTGAAACATAAATTCCTTCTTTGTCAAGCAAAACAGCAACTGCCTCGCCATCAGCACCTTCAAATGAAAGGCTTGCGTGGTTTGCAAGACGTTGTGAAGCGTGACCATTAAGTTCAATATTATGGATTGCTTCTGATGCTTTTTTCAAGAAATATCTTCTGATGCTTCTGAGATATTTGCTTCTTTCTTCAACATTTTCGGTTACTTCTTCAATTGCTTTTCCCATTGCAACAACAGCAGGAACATCAAGTTCACCAGCACGATATGCGTCTTCACTTGTTCTTCCGTCGATAAGTTTTTGGATTGCAGTTCCTTTTTTAACATAAAGTGCGCCAACACCCATTGGTCCACCAAACAAATGTGCTGAAAGTGAAAGAGAATCAACACCAATTTCTTTCACGTTAATATCAAGCATTCCAATTGCTTGTGATGCATCGGTGTGGAAAACAACTTCGTTTGCTTTTGCAAGTTCGGCAATCGCACGGATTGGTTGAACAGTTCCAACTTCTGCGTTTGCAACAGAAATTGTAATCAAAATTGTGTTTGGCCCAATTGCTTTGACAACTTCGCTATATTTGATTGCACCGTTTTCGTCAACAGGAATATAGGTTACAACAAAACCTTCTTTTTCAAGTGCTTTGCAACTATCAAGCACGCTTTCATCTTCAATTACAGAAGTGATAATATGATTTCCTTTTTTACGGTTTGCTCTTGCAATTCCTTTGATTGCAAGGTTGTTTGACTCTGCCTCGCCACTTGTGAGCACAATTTCTTCTGCTGATGCACCAATTGCTTTTGCAATTTTTTGTTTTGCAAGCAAGATTGCATCTGACGCGTCTCTTCCTGATTTATAAATGGTTTCAGGATTAGCATAAAGCGAACCATAGGCATCTATCATTTCACGATATGCTTCGTTTGACATTTGTGTGCCAGAAGCATTGTCAAGATAATAAATCTTTTGTTTATCCATGTTCTTCTCCTTAAATCTGCTTAAATTTTAACATATAATATCATATTCGTCAATACCGTTCTGAAAGAAAATCGCAAAAATCAACATATTTTCAACTTTTAAAGCCGTATTTTGCTTGATTTTTTGCGTTTTTTACAAATTCGCCCAAAACTATCAGTCCCACATTTACATTTTATCAAAAGTCAAAACTGCACAAAAAAAACAAACCCAATCGGATTTGTTTTCTTTTTTTTAAATGTTTCTTTCAATGAAAAGTTCAATTTCTTCTTGTGGCAAAAATCCAAGACTGCGGTCTGTTTCTTCACCGTTCACAAAACAGATGATGCAAGGAATGCTTGCAATTCCGTGTTTTCTTGCAAAATGTTCATTTTCATCAACATTGCACTTTGCAAAAGTTGCACTTTCTTTATATTTTTCTGCAAGGTCTTCAAAAACTGGTGCAAGTGCACGGCAAGGCGCACACCAAGGAGCCCAAAAATCCACAAAAACAACATTGTTTTTCAAAATTTCTTTTGCATTTTCTTTGTTATAAGCAAGCATATTTTTCTCTCCTATCTAATGATTTTATAAATTTTGTCAAGGTCGTCAAGCGAAACATCAATTTCATTTGAAGCACCCATGTCTTTAAGTTTTGCTTTTCCAGTTTCAATTTCGCTTGAACCAAGAATCATTACAAATTTTGCTGAAAGTTTGTTTGCATATTTCATTTGAGATTTCAAACTTCTGTCCATGCTGTCAAACTCTACGCTTGCGCCCATGTTGCGAAGTTTGTTTGCAAGTGCAACTGCGTCTTCAAGTTCATTTTCCGAAGCATTTGCAATATAAAGGTCAAGTTTCTTTGGCTCTGGAATCACAATTCCGTTCTTTTCAAGCAAAATGAGCATTCTTTCAAAGCCGATTCCAACGCCAACAGCAGGAAGTTCTTTTCCGCCAAGTTCGCTTATAAGTCCGTCATATCTTCCGCCACCGCAAATTGTTGAAAGGGCTCCGCCCTCATCTGCCATAAACTCGAAAACTGTTCTTGAATAATAGTCAATTCCACGAACAACATTGTCGTTCACAACAAAAGGAACGCCATTTTCTTTCAAAAGCCTTGTAAGTGTGTCAAAGTGTTTTTTGCAATCTTCGCAAAGATATTCTCTTGGCTTTGGTGCGTTCTTTTTATAGTCGGCACAGCGTGGGTCTTTGCAGTCCAAAATACGAAGTGCATTTTTTTCGTAACGAACTTTGCAATCTTCACACATTGTATCGATATATTTTGCATAGTAGTCTTTAAGTGCTTTCACATATTCTTTTCTGCACTCTTTGCAACCAATAGAGTTGATGTTCAAAATATAGTTGTGAAAACCAAGACGGTCGAAAATTGTTTTGATAAGAGAAATCACTTCATAGTCCATTACTGGTGAATGTGAACCAATTGCCTCGATTGAAATTTGGTGGTGTTCACGAAGTCTTCCACTTTGAGGTTTTTCATAACGAAAACATGGTGTCACCATGAAAAGTTTTTGTGGCATTGGCTCGTTGTCAAGCCCATTTTCAATCAATGCACGAACAATTGATGATGTTCCTTCTGGTTTAAGAGTAATGCTTCTTTCACCCTTGTCAAGAAATGTGTACATTTCTTTGTTAACAATGTCTGAGCCATCACCAACACCACGAACAAACAATTCGGTATGCTCAAAAATTGGAGTGCGAATTTCTTTGAAATTGCGTTCTGCCAAACATTTTCTTGCAACACCTTCAAGATATTGCCATTTATACACTTCATTTGGCAAAACATCTTTTGTTCCCTTTGGTCTGTTTATCATTTTTTGTTTTCTCCTATATAATATATTTTTTCAAATCATGTTCTTTAAGCACATTTGCAAGGTGCTCTTTAACATATTGTCTGTCAATTTTAACATTTATCATTGGATGGTCGCCTGTTGCATTAAAAGAAATGTCTTCAAGTAACTTTTCAATGATTGTGTGCAGTCTTCTTGCGCCAATGTCTTCACTTGTTTGGTTTTCAAGAACTGCAATGCTCGCAATTTCTTCAATTGCGTCATCAGCAAATTCCAAGTGGATATGATCAACTTCAAGCAAACTTGTATATTGCAAAATAAGTGAATTTTGAGTGTTTTTCAAAATGTTCACAAAGTCGTCATATGTAAGTGAAGAAAGTTCAACCAAAACTGGAAATCTTCCTTGAAGTTCAGGTATCAAATCTTCAACTTTTGAAATGTGAAAAGCACCAGCAGCGATAAACAAAATATAGTCTGTTTTAATTGGTCCATATTTTGTTGAAACTGTTGAACCTTCAACAATTGGCAAAATGTCTCTTTGAACACCCTCTCTTGAAACATCTGGGCCATTTCCACGAGAACCGCTCTTTCCTGTGATTTTGTCAATTTCGTCAATAAAGATAATGCCGTTTTGTTCGGCTCTTCTAAGCGCCTCGGTGTTCACATTGTCCATGTCAATAAGGCGTTCGCTTTCTTCTGAAATGAACACTCTTTTTGCATCGGCAACAAGCATAGACTTTCTTTTTCTTTTCTTTGGCATCAAGTTGCCAAACATGTCGCCAAGATTGATTTCCATTCCTGGCATAAGTGGCATGTTGTTTTGTTCTTCTTGAACTTCAATTTCAACACGCTCGTTATCAAACTTTGTTGTTTGAAGGTCTTTTCTCAAAATCTCACGAATTTCAGAGTCTGTTTTGCCGGCGAACATGTCTTTTTTCATTTCAAAAAGAACATTAGTAAGGCGGTCAAGCATTGCATTTTCTGCCTTTTCTCTCACCTCTGCCGTTCTTTCCGCTTTCACAAGATGGATTGATGCTTCAACAAGGTCACGAATCATGCTTTCAACATCTCTTCCAACATATCCAACTTCGGTGAACTTTGTTGCTTCAACCTTTACAAATGGTGCTTTCACAAGTTTTGCAAGTCTTCTTGCAATTTCGGTTTTACCACAACCTGTTGGACCTTTCATGATAATGTTTTTTGGTGTAATCTCTTCTCTGAGATTTTCAGGAAGTTGACTTCTTCTATATCTGTTTCGAAGAGCAACCGCAACAGCCTTTTTTGCCTCGTTTTGACCAATGATATATTTGTCAAGTTCGGCAAGAATTTGTTTTGGTGTAAGTTCCATTCTAAATCTCCTCAACAGTGATGTGGTCGTTTGTATAAATGCACATTTCGCTTGCAACTTTAAGTGACTTTTCTGCAATTTCACGAGCAGAAAGTTTTGTGTTTTGAACAAGTGCTTTTGCAGCAGCAAGAGCAAAGTTTCCACCACTTCCAATTGCACAAACGCCCTCGTCTGGTTCCATAACATCACCAACACCATTGATAACAAGCATCATATCTTTGTCGGCAACAATCATGACTGCGTCAAGTTTTCTCATAGACTCATCTCCACGCCAAAGTTGAGCAAGTTCAACTGCGCTTCGAAGAAGGTTTCCAGAATATTTTTTGAGCATTTTTTCAAATTTGTCACAAAATGTAATGCCGTCAGCAGCGCCACCAGCAAAACCAACAATAAC
>USTJ01000044.1 GCA_900557585.1 uncultured Eubacteriales bacterium | reverse complement strand
GTGCAAAAGATAAAACAACTTTATGTTGAAAGGGGAGCACAATGCTATATTTCATTCGTCATGGTTCAACTTCTTGGAACGAAAATGTTGATGAAAACGGAAACAAAAAACCAAAGTGTCAAGGTCTTGCAAACATTCCTTTGAATGAAAAGGGGAAAAGCCAAGCCGAAGAACTTTCACGCGCGCTTGCTGGCATAAAGTTTGACAGAGTTTTGTGCAGTCCGCTTTCACGCGCAATTGAAACTTGCAAAATTGTCTGCAAAAACGATAATTTTGAAATTGAGCCTCGCCTTATTGAACGTGACTTTGGAGAGTTTGAAGGAATGACTCGTGACCAGTTTGAATTTTTGCAATTCTGGAACGCGAACGACAGGAAAAAATATATCAAAGCCGAAAGCATGGAACATTTGGTTTCTCGCGTTTTCTCGCTTTTAAAAGAACTTGAAAAACATCCGGACAAGAACTATTTGCTTGTTTCACACGGTGGTGTTGGTTGCATTGTGAAAAGTTATTTTTGCGGTGTTCCGAAAGACGGAAACTATATTTCATTTGAAATCCCAAACGGAAAACCTCTTGTTTTAGATTTCAAAAATAAAGGAGAAAATCATGAATGCAAATAAACCACTAACTCTTGACGAATTTCACTTTTTGCTTGGTCAAACAATAATGTATTGTCAGATTATTGAAGGCGATATAAAACACATATATTGCGCAATGAGACGTGGTGATATCATTGACAACTTCTTTCTGATAGAGCAACAAAAATGGACTCTTGGCGAAACACTTGTTGAACTTCAAAAACTTGACTATTCTGACAACCGCCCATATTTGTCTTTGGATGACTATGACTATTTGCGAAAACTTACTCGCAAAAGAAATCATTGGTGCCACGAAGCATATCTCAATTTTGTTTATCTTGGTGACGATTTTCCATCTTCAAAAGAATATAAAAAAGAGTGCCGTCGCCTTGTTGATGACAACTCGACTCTTGCCGATGTCTATCGTAAACTTGAACAAGTTCGAATTCGTGCAATGCATGATTTCAAGCGAAATTAAGGGCAAAAGTTTAACTTTTGCAGAAAATGTTGCATATTTAAAGGAAAAACAATAAAAAATCATATAAAATCCGCAAAAAGTGCTGTTTTTGCATGCTAAAATAGTGAAAAAATGCGCAATAAGGAGTAAAAAATGGATAAAGAAGAACTTGTAAAACTTTCCCCAGCCGAACTTACAGACATGGGAATTTGCCCAACTTGTTTGAACCGAGAAACAAATGGTGCCATTTATGGTGATGACACAAACCTTAGAATTTATGAAGACGAGGACATTGATTGTTGTTTTGTTGCAAATCCAAGAGCAAAAGGTCACATGATGATTGCGTCAAAAACCCACTATCACGACATGAGCGAGGCACCTGATTGGCTCAATGAAAAGATTGTTCGCTTTGCAAAGCAATTCATGAAAATTTTGTGCAAAGAGTTTGGGTGCGAGCGTGTTTATCTTTGCACGATGTGTGATGGAAAGAACAATCACTATCATGTTCAACTCATTCCGCGCTATGCAAACGAAAAGCGAGGTTCAACAAATTTTGTGAAAGAACGAAAAGAATATGAATATGACGAGGAAAAACTTCGAAAAATGCAAAAAGCAATTCAAAAATATGTTGATTGTTGCAAATTATCAAAAAAGTAAAGAGCAGTTGTTGCTCTTTTATTTTTTGTTTACTTTAAAAAAAAATCTACTAAAAGTAGAGTTTGTGCGGTTGACAAAGTAGAGAGGCTTGCAATATAATGAGCATGTAGGAGAAAAAAATGAAAGACATTGCATTTGGAGAAAAAATATATCAACACCGCAAAAGTTTGGGGCTTTCGCAAAAACAACTTGGCAAAGAACTTGGTGTTTCAGACAAGGCAGTTTCAAAATGGGAAACAGGAGAAGCATATCCCCAAGTTTCACAACTTGTTTACCTTTCAAAGTTGTTTGATGTGAGTTTGGACAGCCTTTTGATAAGCGAGAACTTGAAGCCAAAAAGTGTGCACAAAATTGTCATCACTGGTGGGCCTTGCGGTGGAAAAAGCACTGCAATGAGTTATATTCAAAATGAGTTCACAAAACGTGGTTTTACAGTTTTGATTGTTCCAGAAACTGCAACCGAACTCGTTTTGGCAGGAATTTCGCCAAACAAATTTGACAACATGGGCGGATTTGAAGATTGCATTTTGTCGCTTCAACTTGCAAAGGAAAAGGTTGTTGAAAATGCAATTGCAAACATGAACAAATATGACAAATTTTTGATCATTTGTGACCGTGGCGTTATGGATTGCAAGGTATATCTTTCAGATTTGCAGTTCAAAAACTGTGTGAAGAAAACAGGCATAAGCGAACTTAAACTCCGCGACAGTTATGATGCGGTTTTCCATTTGGTGAGTGCTGCCAAAGGGGCAAAAGAATTTTACAATTTTGACAATCTAGCCCTGAAACTCTTGAAGAGGCGGTGACAATTGATGAAAAAACTTTGAATGCATGGGTGGGGCACCCACACCTTCGTGTTATTGACAACAGCACCGATTTTAAAACAAAAATGCGCAGGCTTTTGAAGGAGGTTGCTTCTTTTCTTGGCGAGCCTGCTCCATATGAAATTGAACGCAAATTTTTGATAGATTTTCCACCAATAGACAAACTTGAAAAAATGGAAAATTGCTCAAAAGTCGAAATTGTCCAAACCTATCTTGAAAGCAAAAAAGGCGAGGAAGTTCGCATTCGTCAACGTGGTCAAAACGGCGAGTTTATATATACAAAAACTACAAAAATCAAAGTTAGTGATGCCAAGAGGCTTGAAACCGAAACGCGCATCAGTGAGCAAGAATATTTGAATTTGATGACCTGTTCAGACACTGCAAAAACACAAATTCGAAAAACAAGATATTGCTTGCTTTATAAAAATCAATATTTCGAAATTGATGTTTATCCTTTCTGGAAGAACAAGGCAATAATGGAAATTGAACTTCAAAAAGAAAACCAAGAAGTGGACTTTCCGAAGTTTATTAAAATTGAAAAAGAAGTAACGGGAATAAACGAATATTATAACGCAGAACTTGCAAAAACCGTAAACAAGGGGGCATAAATGCTTGGTGCAATTATTGGTGATTTGGCGGGCTCGATTTATGAGTTTGACCAAATAAAACAAGTTAAACCTATAAAAATGCAACATTTGATAGAGAAAAATGCGTTTTTTTCAGACGACACAATCTTGACAGTTGCGGTTGCCGACGCACTTTTGTCTGGCAAAGATTTTGAAACAAAAATCAAAGAATATGCCAAAAAATATCATTCATATACTCCCGATTTCAAGCCATATTTCAAAACTCCTTTTTCGCCAAACTTTATGGCTTGGGTAAATGGGAACGAAAGGGGAACAAGTGCCGGAAACGGCGCAATGATGCGTGTTTCTCCAATTGGTTTTTGGTTTGAAACAGAAGAGGATGTGAAGAAGTATGCACGCCTTGCAACAGAGTGTTCGCATGGTTGTGAAGAAGCAATAAAGTGTGCAGAGATTGTGGCTATCATAATTTTCTTTGCAAGAAAAGGGCTTTCAAAAGAGCAAATTAAACAGAAGTTGAATTTGAAAATTAAAAAGCTAAAAATTGAAAAGTTCAACTATCTTTGCGCTGAAACTCTTGATGTTTGCCTTTATTCGTTTTTTGAAACAAGCAGTTTTGAAAATTGCATCAAAACAGCACTTTCTTTTGGTGGCGACACCGACACAAACGCTTGCATTTCTGGAAGCATGGCAGAGGCGTTTTATGGAATTGATGAAAACATCAAAAACCAAGCAAAACAAAAACTTTCGCCCGACCTTTTAAATGTTGTTGAAAGATTTTATCAACATGTTGAAAATAAAAGAAAAATATAAAAATCACATAAAAAAAGCACCCAAGCGATTACTTGGGTGCTTTTTTGTTGCAAATTTATTTTTCAAGTGAGGGAATAAAATTTTCTGAAACTTTCTGATTTAAAACAATTTTGTCTCGGTTATAAACCACAACAATATGACCGTTGTTTTTTGGTGTTTGACGAATTAAAGCGTCATATCCAAGAGTCACGGCTTTAACCATATAATCGCCTTGTTGGTGCATGAAAAAGTATAAATAATCAAGGTCGCTTTGGGTGAGAAAGCCGTCAAATTTTTGATTTAGAGTCTTTATAATTTTGTTTTGGTCGCGGAAAAACTCGTGGTTTAAAATTTTTGGACTTGTAAGTCTTGCATCTTCGCCAACCTTGCCCGAAAGAATATTCACTCCGAAAAATGAGTTCAGTTTGGAAAGGCGGGTATAATAGTTTGCATAATATTTTTTTGTCGCAAAATAGATTCCATTTCCAAGTGCTGCCGCTTTGTGAACTCTTTGAAATTTGCCCTTTGCAAAGTCGTAAACATATTTGCAAAAATTGAGTTTGTCGCAGTTAAACCCGCGATAAATTGCCATGCCTTTTACTTTTGCATATTCTTTTGGTGGAAGCAGTTGTGGAAGTTTTTCATCAAGAGAATATAAATGATAAAAACCACTTGAAAGAGTTTCCTCTGTAAGTGTTCGATTTTTAATATTAAATATCAATTCTTCAATTTCGTCCATCGCAAACATTATAGCAAACAACTTTCTTTGTGTCAATATGCATGGTTTTAGAGAGTGAAAAAGGTTGGACGGTTCCGGTTAAAAAGGGAAAAGAAAGTGGCGGACAATAATAATTGTGCAAAAGAAAAACCACCATATTTTGGTGGTTTTTTGTGGGTTTTTCTTGAAAAGATTAGACAACAAGTGGAAGAACAATTCCAAGAAGAACAACTAATAAAAGAACAATATAAAGAACTTTCCAAACAGTTTGTTTAGGTGCAACATAGCGCCATGCAAGAACTGCAACAATGCAAATTGCAAGAGCGGTTGCGCAGTCTTTCAAAACTGAAACAACTTTAAAGTTCACGCCACAAAGAGCAAGGATAGATGCAACCAAATATAAAATTGCCATTGCTCCAATGCACCAGAAACTGATTTTGTTGAGTCCCCAAGTTCTGATTCCTGAACTTCTTTTTGTTGTTTTCTTTGATGAAGTTGATGAAGAAGATGTTTGTTTTGTTTCGGTTGTTTTTGTTGTCTTTTTTGCTGTTGATTTTGCAGGTTTAGATGCTGATTTTTTTGCTTCTGCCATAATTTTTCTCCTTTGTTTAAATTCGATAATATTTTATCACAAAGCAAAATAAAAAGATAGCAAATGAAAAATATTTTTTCAAAAACTATCTTTCAGGTTCTTCGCGAACATTTTGGTCAAGTTTTGTTGAAACCAATTTGAATCTTTCTTTTGTCAAAACAAGGTCTCTTGCACCATCGAGCACATAACTTGAAAGCCAGTCTGCCTTGAATTCTTCAACGGGGATTGCATATTCAATCTCGGTTGAAACTGGCTCTTCATAGCCGTGTGGGGGATAGAATCCTTTTCCGCGGTGTAAAAACAAAATGTGGGTTGGAATTTCAAAAGCGCAAAAATAAAAATCTTGCGAATATTCACGATAAAGCGTGCGGATTTCTTGCATGCCATTCGCACTTTTGTAAAAGTGCAAATATTTGTCAAAACCATTATATTTGTGTGTGTTTTTGCCGTTGTTGAACATTTCATAGCGTGCACCAAGAAGAAGCACACGATTGTGTCTGATGTTCAAAAGTTCCTCACGGCTCAAATATCTATAAACTCTCATGCCACTATTATATAACCCTTTCACGCATTTTTCAAGATACAAGTTTTGATTTTTTGCGGAAGTGGAATAATGGTAATGTCTTAATGTTTGGTTGTGGCGTCTTTTTATTGATTTTTATTTGATTCGGTGTGAATAAACGATTATTTAAAGATGGTGCCTTTTCGTGATTCTTTATTATGTCACTTTTACATCATTGTATTTTTTCTCTTTGCAAATCACAAAATATCCAAATACTTTTTCGCTCTTCACCAATCACTATTGATTAAAACATTAAAGAACTTCTTCACTATTCACTAATCACTATTCACTAAAAAAACTCCCACCCAAATGGGTGAGAGTTTTATGTTTGGTAGTCCCAAGGAGAGTCGAACAGAGATGGTTCCGCCTCTCTGACGAGCCGGCGGACGTATATCCGCATTTTAATACACCTTTTTGGCTAAAAAAAACAACCAAGAACCTCAATGTAACGCAAGATACAACCCAAGAACCCTGTTTGGTGTTTTTGTCTCAAAAATTCGGGCGAACCTGCTGTGTTAGTTCTCACTTTGGTTAAAAGTGGAAAAATAAAAGAGTGTCCTGTGATTATTTGCTGGCAACTCTGTTTGAAAATATGCAAAAATAAAAGCACATCAGAAGATGTGCTTTATTTTTGGTAGTCCCAAGGAGAGTCGAACTCCTCACTTCGCCGTGAAAGGGCGATGTCTTAACCGATTGACCATGGGACCATATTGTGGTAGCGGCTGTGGGATTTGAACCTACGACCTAC
>USTJ01000043.1 GCA_900557585.1 uncultured Eubacteriales bacterium | reverse complement strand
TGATGCTAAAACTGTTGATGAGTGCATCAGTGTTTATCAAAAAAGAAAACGCCGTTTTGGAAAAATTTAAATTATAAAAATTTGCAAAAAACGCAAAAATTATATCAAAAGAAGGTAAAAACCATGCTAAAACGCACAATTACGGGATTTTTTATATTACTTTTCACTGCTGGGTTCATTGCTCTTCGCCAAGTTTCACCATTGTTTTTTGATGCTTTCATGCTTATTATTGTTTATGGAAGCGTTATTGAAATGGCACTTGCGTCAAAGTTTTCCGACCGAAAAATTGCACAAGTTTTGGTGTTTTTATATCCAGCACTCATGGCTGTGATATACATTTTTTCAACAAGTGTTCAAATGGCACTTTTGCTTCAAATTGCATCGGCTCTTTTAATGTTTGTTTGTCTCATGGCAAGTGAACTTATTGAAAATGCAATCATAAGAAAACATGGCGACACTGTGAACGAGCCAACCGAACAAAATTCAAAACTTCTCAATCAAACAAAATTTTCAATGTTTATTGTGATATATCCAACAACCCTTCTTGGATTTTTAATGGGTATCAACCATTTTGGGCTTAACATTGGATATATCGGAATCATCATGACATTTGCAATTTCAATGATGACAGATGTGTTTGCATATTTGTTTGGTTCACTTATTCGTGGGGCAAAAATGGCTCCTGAAATTTCTCCAAAGAAAAGTGTTGCAGGAATGATTTTTGGTGCTCTTGGTGGAATGCTTGCTGCCGGACTTGGCTATTTGTTCTTTGTTCATCTTGGCTGGTTTGGAAATGCGTTTAGTGGTGTTCCAAGTGCGAACGTGATTGCAACATTTGTGCTTCTTGGTGTGTTTGGAACATTTCTCACACAATTTGGAGACCTTGTTGCATCGGCTTTCAAACGCAAGGTTGGAATTAAAGATTTTGGAAACATTTTCCCAGGCCATGGGGGATTTATGGACAGAGTTGATGGACTCATGTTTACCGGGACGCTTGTTTATGTTCTGTTCGCTTTGTTCATCATATAATATAAGGAAAAAATAAAATGCAAAATGTTTTATATATACTTCTTGCTTTGGTTGTTCTGCTCGTGCTTATCACAGTTCACGAGTTTGGACACTTTATTGCGGGAAAGATTTTCGGATTTAAGATAAATGAATTTGCAATTGGTTTTGGGCCAAAACTATATTCTAGAACCAATAAGAAAACTGGCGAAGTATTTTCAGTTCGTCTTTTGCCTCTTGGCGGATATTGTGCGTTCGAGGGTGAAGATGAAGAAAATCCTTCAAAAGATGCATTCAACAATAAAGAGCCTTGGAAAAGACTTATTGTTCTTGTTTCAGGTGTTCTTTTCAATTTTATTTTTGGAATTATAACTGCTGCTATTTTCTTGATGGTGAATGGCTATGCGGTTGTTCATATTACAGATTTTTCACCAAACAATGTGAACTTTGACAGTGGACTTTTAAAGAAAAATGACGTTATTGTTGCAGTTGACGGAAAGCATCTTGAAGCCTATCGAACAATCACCGAACTTTTGTCAAAATATAAAGAGGGTGACGAAATTGTTTTAACCGTAAAGCGTGAAAATGCCGAGGGGAAAGTTGAAGAAATTGATGTTGAGGGCGTAAAAATCATCAAAACCCAAGCCTTCTATTTTTCTTCAAACATTTCGGGCGCAAAAGATTTGGTATATGAAAAAGTGGGTGAAGAATATAAACTTCTTTCAACCGATGAACTCTATGAAAAAATCAAAGGCGTAACCACAACCAAAAATGAAGAAACTGGAAAATATAACGACTTTGCTCTTGGTGAAACACTTTATAAAAAGGTTACAGTAGACGGCGTTGAAACCTATGCTGAATATTCAAACGAAGACCTTGTTTCTCTTGCAAAGATTGTTTTGTCAGACAGCAAAGTAAGTGTTGGTTTCATTTACTATAACCAACGTGCGACCTATGGCTTTTTTGAAAGTTTCTTGAAGGCTTGGCCTTTCTGCTTCTATATTTGTGGGCTTATTTTGAAAGCACTTGGAGGAATTTTCACAGGAAAAACCGCACTCAAAGAACTTGGTGGAACTGTCACAGCAATTTCTCAAATTGCCGAAGTTTCAAAACTTGGTTTCAACAACTTTTTGCTTTTGCTTCCAATGCTTGCAATGAACTTGGCACTGTTCAACATTTTGCCAATTCCTGCACTTGATGGTGCAAGATGCGTGTTTGTTATCATCGAGTGGATTTTTGGAAAACCTGTTCCAAGAAAAATTGAAAACATCATTCACACAGTTGGGCTGTTTGTTCTGCTTGGACTTGTGTTGTTCCTTGATGTCTACCACTTTTTCTTCGCAATGAAATTGATACTATAAAGGATGAAAAATGAGCAAAGAACTTGACGAATATTTAAATGATAAGACTGGCGGTGTTTTCGACTTTAAATTAAAGTCGGCAAAACTTTCAAAGATCGCTGGTCTTTGTTTTGTTGAAATGTTTTATAAAGATGGCGTGATTTTGTCACCAGAAAAACGAAAAGAGTGCGAAGAAATTTTGAAAGAAGTAATGCCTGCTGGCTTTTCATATTCATTCAAATTTATCAAGAACTTTTTAACCAAAGAGGCACTATGTGCAAAAGTGAAAGAATACTTTGCAAAAAATCACCCAGCAATAACCTATGAAATTGCAGATGTGAACTGCGAAAATAAAAGTGTTTGTGTGGCCTTTGAGGAGCGCCAAGAAGACTATGTCAAAGCAAAAAAGATTGTTGAAAATTTGAAGGCGTTTTTGAAAGAATCTTTCTTTGACGATTTCACGGTTGAAACCAAAAAAATTGAAACAAAAGAGGTTTCAGATTTGCCATTTGAAAGCATGGTTGTTGAAGACACGCCTCTGGTTGCCAACCGAACAATTGAAGTTTCAAACGTAGAATGCGTTGTTGGTGACCTTAAAGACAATCTTGCATTTTATATAAAAGATAAAAAGACCCCAGGTGAAGAGGTTGTTTTCTGCGGAAATTTGGAGTTTATCAGAGAACATAGTTACACACCAAAAAAGAAACCAAAAGACGACCAAACAGAAGAGAAAAAAGAAGAATCAAAGCCTGCCGAAAATGGTGAAACTGCACAACCACAAGAGGGCGAAAATTCAGAAAAAGCCGAAGAGGAAAACAAAAATGAAAGAAAGTTTTTCAAGTTTTCTTTGAAAGATTTTTCGGGCAATGTTTCATGTGTTTTCTTTGCAAACAAAAACAACTATGAACCAATGACAACTCTTGTTCAAGGAGAGCCTCTCATTGTTTCTGGTCGCCTTGAAGAAGACAAGTTCAGTGGGGGCGTTTCACTTCGTGTGGAGAACATTTCGCGTTGTACACTTCCTGAAAAGTTTGAAGAAGAAATTGTTTGGAAAAGCGAACCAAAAGAATATCGCTATGTTTTTCCAGAGCCACTTGTATACTATTCTCAAACTGACCTTTTCTCTATGGGAGAAGAAAAACCTGTGCATGAATATTTCAAGGGTAAAGAGATTGTTGTTTTCGACCTTGAAACAACTGGGCTCAATGTTTCCGAGGGTGAAAAAATCATTGAGATTGGCGCAGTGAAAATGGTAGACGGAAAGTTTACAGACAAGTTCATGTGCATGGTAGACCCTCAAATGAAAATCCCAGAAAAGATTGTTTCTCTCACAGGCATTAGAGATGAAGATGTTGCTGGCGCACACACCTATGACGAGGTTCTTGCAGACTTTTACAAGTTCACTCGTGGTTGCATTTTGAGTGGATATAATGTTAAATTTGACTATGGCTTTTTGTCATATTATGGCAAAAAGTGCGGATATAATTTTGACAATCCACTTCTTGATGTCTATGAACTTGCTCAAAAAGGCGTTCACGGAACCAAGAACTTAAAACTTGGAACCGTTGCAGAAAAACTCGGAGTTGTGCTTGACAATGCTCACCGTGCGGTTTATGATGCGCTGGCTGCGGCAGAAGTTTTGCAAAAACTTGCTGATTTTGCGTGATAACATGTGTTTTTTTTCATAAAGACTTGCAAAATGGTTATAATATATGTATAATATAATTATATCAATGCTTTACTTTGGGAGTGGCGAACAAGCCACTCCCAAAATTTTGATTAAAATTTTTTTGAAAGGGGGAAAAAGTGGCTGGCGTAAAAGAAAAAGTCGAACAACTTGTGGCTCCAATTGTAGAGGGCTTTGGGCTTGAACTTGTTGAAGTCGCCTATGAAAAAAGGTTCGACGGAATGAATTTGACAATCTATATTGACAAAAAAGGCGGGGCAGATCTTGACGATTGCGAAAAAGTGCATCGTGCAATAGACGAGCCTCTTGACGAACTTGACCCAACTGCTGGGGCATCATATACACTGAATGTTTCATCTTGTGGTCTTGACAGAGAAATTAAAACCGACAAAGATTTTGCAAGAAATGTTGATGAGGAACTTGAAATTAAACTTTATCAAAAAATTGGAAAAAGCAAAGAGTTTGTTGGTGTGCTGAAATCTTTCGACACCGAGAAAATTATAATTGAAAATCAAAAAGGCGAAACAATTGAAATTCCAAGAAAGGCAATTTCAAAAGCAACCAAATATATAAGGTTTTAAGGAGAAAAACAATGACAAATAAAGATTTCTTTCTTGCTCTTGACGAGCTTGAAAAAACAAAAGGAATTAAAAAAGAATTTTTCATCGAAACACTTGAAAGCGCACTTGTTGCTGCATACAAGAAAAACTTTGGTGAATCAAAACTTGTTGAAGTGAAACTCAACCCAGAAAAAAACACAATCAAGGTTTATGCCTATAAAACAGTAAGAGAAGTTGTTGAAGACCCTGAAACAGAAATTTCTCTTGAAGAGGCAAAGCAAATTAAAAAATCATATAAAGAAGGCGACCAAGTTGCTGAAGAAATCACACCAAAAGATTTCGGAAGAATTGCTGCCGGAACTGCAAAACAAGTTGTGACACAAAAACTTCGTGAAGCAGAAAGAAATGTTGCTTTTGCAGAACTCAATGAAAAGGTTGACACTTTGACAACAGGATATATCCGTCGTCAAGAAGCAGATTCATATTATTTGGAACTTGCAAACACTCAAATTGAAGGCGTGCTCATGCCAAACGACCAAATTGAAGGTGAGAAATATAACATCAACGACCGTGTGAAAGTTTATATCAGAAAACTTCGCGAAACTGCACGTGGGGTTGAAGCAATTGTTTCAAGATCTTGTGCTGGGTTCGTAAAGAAATTGTTCGAAAATGAAGTTCCTGAAATTTCTTCTGGACATGTTGAAATCAAAAACATTGTTCGTGAAGCAGGATATAGAACAAAAATGGCAATTTATAGTGCCGACCCACAAATTGACCCACTTGGCGCATGCGTTGGAAACAAAGGAACTCGTGTAAACAGTGTTGTTGCTGAACTTGGTGGAGAAAAGGTTGACATTATCATTTGGAGTGATGATCCATTTGAATATATCGCTCGTGCACTTTCTCCTGCAACAGTAATTTCTGTTGAAATTGATGAACCTTCAAAGTCTGCAAGAGTAATTGTTCCAGACGATAAACTTTCACTTGCAATTGGAAAAGGTGGAAGAAATGTTCGTCTTGCTGCAAGACTTACTGGTTGGAAAATTGATGTTAAAAGTGAATCAAAAGCAAGTCAAGAAGACAAACAACCAGAAGAAAAACCAGAAGAAGTTATTTCTCTTGACGATATTGATAACATTTTTGGTGACATTGAATAGATGGAAAAAATAAAAAAACAACCAGAACGAACCTGTGCTGTTTGCAGAAAAAAAGCATCAAAAGACCAGTTCATTAAAATTGTTCGTGAAAATGGAGAAATCAAAATCGACCGCGAACAAAAAATAAATGGAAGAGGAATGTATATTTGCAAAACTGGTGACTGCATTGTTAAGGCTGTGAAAACAAAAGCAGTGAACCGAGTTTTCAAAAAAGACATTTCAGAAAGCATATACGAGGAGTTGAAAACCCTTGAAAAATCTAAATAAAGTCAAATCATATTATGGACTTTCAGTTCGTGCAAGAAAAGTTGCGCTTGGAACGAACGAAATTCTTGAAAAAGATGTTTTTGCTGTTGTCGCAAGCAAAGCACTTTCTCAAAACGCATTAAACAAAATTTCAAATCATATTGAAAAAAAGAACAGCATGATACTTTCATACCATGCTGTTCCAACCGAAGAAGAAATGTTCTTTATCACAGAAAATTCAAAAATTCTTGTGTTTGGGCTCACTGATAAGGGGCTTGCGAATGCAATGATACAAAATATAGCATAGTCACATTTTTTGGAGGAATAAAATTTGACAAACAATCAAAACACCAACACCAATCAAAGAAATGAGTTTGAGAACATTAAAAAAGTTCAACAACTCATGCATTCAAACGCTGCGGTAAATCTTGGAAATTCAATGAAGAGAGCAAAGGCTAAACTTGACAGTTTGGTTGCTTCTTTCAAGCAGAAAATTTCTGCAAAGGCACAAGAAAAACAAGCCGAAGAGAAAAAGGTTCAAGAACCTGCACCTGTAAAATCAGAGTCAGTAAATGTTGAAGCAAAACCAGAAGTAAAGTCACAACCAGTTCAA
>USTJ01000042.1 GCA_900557585.1 uncultured Eubacteriales bacterium | reverse complement strand
TGTCCCTTACCTGCTCCAATCGTTTGATAGTAAATTCCTGGTTCATGAGAATATCCAGTTCCTCACGTGAGAGGAACTCTACATTTACTTCCTCCTGCTTGAAGTGGATGCCGTAAAACGGGTCTTTCTTTATCCAGTCATTAGCCAAAGCAATGCGAACAACCTTTTTCAAGTTCTTCAAATGTTTCAATGCGGAATTGTTTTGGCAATGCTTCTCTGTTTTTAGCCAAAAATCAAAGTCACGGATAAACTGCCCGTCCAGTTCTGCCAGCATTATATCATCACGGTGGTAACAACTGCGGATATATTCTTTCAGGCGGTTTATAGAAGTCTCAAACTTGATAACGGTGCTTTCTGTATATTCCTTGCCAATCAAGGCACGGCATTTCTCGTTATGCTCCGCATACACTTCCAGCAAGCTGCGCTGCACCTTATCTCGTCCGTAGAAACAATCCTTTATTATATCGGCTGTTATCGGTTTGTTGTCTATTTCCAGTTCACGGTGTATCTGCAATACTTTGGCACGAACCGTATTAATATAGTGATTCAGTTCTGTGGCTACACGGTCTTTTCCTTTGGAACATTCCTTTTTCTGATTCCATAAATCTACGGGAATACTCCGTTTTATCATAACTTCGGCTACTCGCTTGTTTATGGTGATGCGCATACAAATAGGAGCTTCACCGTTTTTCAGAAGTTTTGCTTTCTTGATGATGAACAATACGCTTAGTGTGTTTCTTTTCACTGCTCCCATAATTCTTTGTTTTTTAAGTGGTACAAAATTAGTTTTCTACACCCAAAAACCAGCTACGCAAAAAGCTGACAATCAAAGACAAATGCGTCAATTCGTGGGAGCAAAAACGGCTTTCAAAAAGTCCCACGAATAAGCCACGTGAGAACTACCTAAAACTGCTATTTTTTGCCGACAGTTTCATTTGCTCTTTACATTTTTTTTATTAAACGAAAAATAAAAACTGTCAGCGTGCGCCAACAGTTTATTTTAACTTATTGGTGCATTTTGTGAACATGAAAAAGCATTCACAAAACACACTTGCTTTGCGAATGACATTAAATATTGCGGTGCCACAAAATGCAAATTTTTGTCATTTCTTCTCCTTATATGGTTTCATTATATGCCCAAGTTTCAGTTTTGTCAACCATTTTTTAGGCAGATGACACTTTCAAAACTAGAGCAACTTTTTAATTTTTGGCAAAACGCTTTTCCAAGATTGTTTCAAATCTTCATATGTAAGTTTTTCTTCAACCTTGTCAACATCAATAAAATAGGTGTCGTGAGTATCCCAAGAATCATTATCGCTATGACCTTTGTCAATTGCAACGAACATATAACAAGCACATTTCTCGCCCGCTGGGGTTTGGTATCTTTCAACAACTGGTTCAATTTCGGGCACAATTTGCGCAACTCTTTTTGTTTCTTCGGCAGTTTCACGAACCGCGCACTCTTCAATTGTTTCGCCCTCTTCTTTATGACCTTTTGGAAAAGACCAGTCGTTGCGTTTTTCACGATAGACAAGTGCAACCTTTTTGTTTTTCACGTCAACAAGATAGCACCCTGCTTTTATTGTTTCCATTTTTTTCTCCTAGTTTTTCACAGCCTTGCGATTTTTTAAATAGTTTATCAAAACATAAAGTCCAATAAGCAAAACAATTGAACCAATCATAATGCCATACATTGTTCCAATGCTAACTTGCTTTCCGAAAAAGTATAGGTTGCAATCAACGCTATCCTTTATTTTTTCAACAACATCTGCTGGGTATCGTTGTTTTAGCATTTCAGCATAAACCCCGCGAAGTGCATGGTTTCGTAAAAGTGAAGTTCCATAGGTTCCTGGCAAAAATCCAAGAAAGTTTTGAAGACCAACGCCAAAAGATGAAATTGGCATATATGCTCCACAGATGAATCCATATCCCGCAGAAACAATTGTTCCAACAGCACTTGCCTGTCCGTTTGTTGACAAGAACACATTGATACACGATGAAAGTGCAGTTCCAAACATTGTTAGCAAGAACACATCAAAGAAAACAAGCAATACATCTGCAAATGAAAGATACCAACCTTGAACAGCAATATATATAAAACAAGCCACAGTTGCTGTGATTGAGATTATGAGTGTTGAAATCAATGTTGCAACATAATATGAAAGTGCAAAAACCGACTTTTTTGTTGGTGAAATTATAAGGTCTTTTCTTGCCCCACTGACTTTGTCATTCACCATTAAAAGATTTGAACAGAACGCAACCGTAACGCAACAAACAGCCAAGATTGAAGAGAAAATTTCTCCGCCAACCATTCCATTTAAAAGATTTTTATCAATCTCAAAACCATCTGGAACAGCAGATGCAAAACCGTCACGATATACTTTTGCCAAAAAGGTCATGTATAAAACAAGCAAAATTATTGGGGTTATCAGCGATGTGAAAAACATTGCTTTATCTTTAAAGAAAATTTTAACATTTCGTTTTGTCATGCTTGAAAATGTTTTCATTCTAGTTCACCCCCTGCAAGTTCTTTCCTGTCACCGCCAAGAAAACATCGTCCATTTTTCCTTTCACAAGTTCAAAGTCTCTGAAAATTTCAGGATATTTTACAATCAAGTCACGTGCCTGAACCGAATCTTTAACCTCGACGCGAAAAGAATCATTCACCTTTTCAAAAGGCAAACCAAGTTTCTTTATGTCTTCTTCTTTTGCACCATAAACTGTGATATAGTCGCCAGTATATTTGTTTTTAAGGAAAATTGGAGTTCCTTCTGCAACAATTTTTCCACTGTCAAGAATCACAACATAGTCAGCATCAACAGTTTCTTCCATATAGTGTGTTGTAAGAAAAACTGTCATGTTTTGTTCTTTGCGAAGAGTGTTTATAACCTGCCACAAAGTTTTTCGGGTTTGTGGGTCAAGACCAGTTGTTGGCTCGTCTAAAATCAAGATTTTAGGATTATGTAAAAGTGCTCTTGCAACATCAATTTTTCGGCGTTGTCCACCCGAAAGTTTTCCAAGAGTTCGATTTAAAAGATTTTCAAAATCAAGAAGTTTCGCAAGTTCTGCAATTCTTTGCTTTGCCTTTTCGCCATAAATACCATATAAACTTGCGCGAGACAAAAGATTGTCTTTCACAGACAATTGTTTGTCAAGCACGCTTGACTGAAAAACAACTCCAAGTTCCGAAGCAATTTCAGGCATTTGAGTTTCAATATTTTTTCCATCAATCAAAACAGTTCCTTTGTCTTTTGCAAGAGTTCCACACATGATTGATATTGTTGTTGACTTTCCCGCACCATTAACGCCAAGAAAAGCAAACAACTCTCCTTTTTTCACGCGAAAAGACAAATTGTTCACGGCGTGAACTTCGCCAAAACTTTTGTCTAGATTTGAAATTTCAATTATATTTTCCATATTTTTATCCATGCTTATATTTTAGCAATCTTTGCTTCATAAAGCAACAAAATGAAACACATATGTTTTCTTTTCAAAAAATTTGCATAAAAAAACCAGCAAAATTGCTGGTGTTTTCTATTCTCCAAGTTCATCTTGTTTTTCGCAATTTTCAAGAGTTGGACGACCATCAAGGTTCCACTTCCATTTGCGTTTGTCAAGACAATCAACAGCAAGACTCAAATAGCCTTCTGGTGTATAGAAAAGCGGAATTCTTGTGCACTTGTCAATGTTAAGACCGAAAGTTCTTTGATATACAAAGTTTGCTTCAATATCATTTTCAAGGCCATAGAGGCACTCATCATATCCTGCGTCATTTTGCACAACAGAATATTTGATTTGACCATCTTTACCATTGTTTTCATTGAGCCAACCACAAATGTCTTCGGCAACTTTTTTTCCTTGCACATAGATATATGGACGGAAGCGATTGATTGTTTCGGTTGTAATTGTGATTGGAACGCGTGGGTCAAGACTCACATTTTTTCTTGTTCCAATTGTAATGTCTGGTGTGAAAATGGTTTTCACAATTTTGCATGGAACATATTTTGAACTGCAAACAACTCTATAAACTTTATTCATATTTTTCACCTTCAATTTGGTTTATTTTTAACTTAAATATTATATCAAACCTATAAAAAATGTCAATAGCAAAATATGTCAAAAAGAAAAAAAGACAAACAAATTTATGTTTTGCTTGCCTTTTTGATTTCTAGATTTTTTTGTCGTTTACAGTAATGCCACTTTCTGCCAAGCGATCACGGATATAATCGCTCATTTGATAGTTCTTTTCTGCGCGAAGACGAGTTCGAACATCTGAAATAATTTCAAGAAGTTTTTCGCTTTCGCCAGCATCTTGTTTTTCTTCTGTTTTGCCAAAATCAAGACCAAGAACAAAAGCAATTTTATTCATGACAAACAACATTTCGCTCGCAAGAGAAACATTGTTTGTTTCTTTGATTTGTTTTGAAAGTTTCACAACCTTTAAAAGTTCAGAAATTGCAAGAGGTGTGTTGAAATCTTCATTCATTGCATTTTCAAAGTTTGAAAGAATTTCTTTTGCCTCGCCAGTTTTTGGTGCAGTTTCTTTTCCGCAAGCAACTTGAAAAACCGTTTGATATGTGGTTTTGATTTTTTCAAGTTGTTCGCCTGCATTTTTAATTGCGTCTTTTGTAAAGTCGATTGGTGAACGATAGTGGAAAAGCAAAATGAAATAGCGCACATATTGTGGGTCAAACTCTTTGAACAAATCTTCAAGAGTGATAAAGTTTCCAAGAGATTTTCCCATTTTTGTTCCATTTACGGTTACAAGGTTGTTATGCATGAAATAGTTCACAAACTTGGTTCCGTTTGCAACCTCACTTTGTGCACACTCGCATTCGTGATGTGGGAAAATGTTATCAATTCCGCCACCATGAATATCGAAAGTGTTTCCAAGAAAAAACTTGCTGAGTGTTGAGCATTCAAGATGCCAACCCGGATATCCCCATCCCCATGGAGATTTCCATTTCATGAGATGTCCGCCGTCTGCCTTTTTCCAAAGTGCAAAATCTTCTGGATTTTCTTTGTCTCCCGCAACTTCAATTCTTTCGCCAGACAAGTTGTTTTCAAGTCTGCGGTTTGAAAGTTGACCATATGAGGCAAACTTATGAACGCGATAGTAAATGTTTCCATCTTTTGAAATATAGGCATAACCCTTGTCAAGAAGGGTTTGAACCATGTCTATCATTTGAGGAATAAAGCCGGTTGCTCTTGCACTTATGCTTGGTTTCAAAATGTTGAGTTTTGCCATTGCATCAAAATACATTGTTTCATATTTATATGCAATTTCATATGGGTCAACTTGCTCTTTTTTTGCTTGTTTCAAGATTTTGTCTTCCCCATCATCACCATCGCCAACCAAATGGCCAACATCGGTGATGTTTTGAACATATTTCACCTTGAAGCCAAGATATTGCAAATAGCGAAACACAGTGTCAAAGTTTGTATAACTTCTTGCATGTCCAACATGTGGAGGGCCATATACAGTTGGTCCGCACACATACATTCCAACTCTGCCCGGCACAATTGGTTTGAATTCTTCTTTTTGTTTTGTAAATGAATTATAAATTTTAAGTCCCATTTTCATACCTTTTCATTTGCCAATAAGTCAAATGTTTTCATATTATATATCAGTTATAAATTTTTTGCAACATTAAATGCACTTTTAACTGCTGTGAAAACCTTTCCTGGTGCGAAACTGTCACCAATATTATAAATAAGTGGTGCAGTTTGCTTTTCTACAAGAGTTTTATAAAGTTCGTTGTTTGGAGCGGTTCCAGCAGCAATTACAACAAGGTCTGCCTCTGCATTCACTGCTTTTGGAAGACTTTTAATTTTCTTTGCAAGAGGGTTATGAATGTTTTCTGGCAAAACTGGCTCCCATGTGTTATATGGGTTTGGAACAGTTTTGCTTGCATTTGAAAGGATTTCAACATTGTCCTCATTGATTGCAGTTACAGATGCGCAGTTATAACATTTTACACCTGCTTTGTCCAAATAGTGCAAAATGTGCCCGCGGTTTGCCGTACAAGATTTTGCCATAAGTTTTGGAGCCATTTCAACAATGGTTACGTTTTTTCCAAGTTCATATTTTGCAAAATATGCAAATTCACATCCACTGTCGCCACCACCGATGACAACAATATTCTTTGCTTTTTTGAGTTTTTCAACATCTGCAAGTGCTTCAACTGCAGTGCAAACATGTTTTTGAACAGCCCCAGTGATTGGAAGACCAACTTGTTTGCTTCCGGTTGCAGTGATGATTGCATCAAATTTTTCTTTTGCAAGATCCTCTTCTGTCACCGCTTTTCCGAACACTGCTTTAAAGTTTGGTTTCTTTTTAAGGTCTTCAACTTGAAGAGCCAAATAGTTCACATAGTTTTGAAGTTCATATTTAATTTTTGGAACAGATGCTTCTTTAAGTGTTCCACCAACATAGTTGTTCTTTTCATAAAGTGTAACATCATGTCCACGACGTACAAGAGTTTTTGCGCAAACAACACCGGCAGGGCCAGCACCAACAACAGCAACTTTCTTTTTGTTTTCTGCTGGTTTAAGACCGTCTAAAAGTCCGGTTTCAAAAGTTGTTGTTGGGCAAACAGCACATTGCGGATGTCCCCCCTCGATAAACTCTTTGATGCATGCT
>USTJ01000041.1 GCA_900557585.1 uncultured Eubacteriales bacterium | reverse complement strand
CAGCGCGGTTGACAGTGTTGAAACTGTCGAAAAGACATATACAGAAAAATTCGAAAGAACATTTTCAAGAAGTAAATGTGAGTTGAAAGAAATTAAAATTAACAATGTTGTGGTTTCTCATAAAGGCGGACATATTTCTGTTTGCTCTTTGACAACTGTAAATGGTGATGATGTTTCCATTGATGTATATTTCAAAAAATCATGTTTGACAAGTGGAACACTTATAACTCTTGCAGACGGCTCACAAAAGAAAATTGAAGACCTTGAACAAACCGACATGGTTCTTGTTTGGAACTTCTTTACTGGTTCATTTGACTCGGCTCCAGTTGCATTTATGTTTGACCACGGCGAAGATGAATATGTTGTTACAGTTCTTAAATTTGAAGACGGAACCGAAATTTCAATGATTGCAGAACATGGATTCTATGACGCAACGTTAAATGAATATGTGTTCATCGAAGACGGCAATGTTCAAGAATTTATCGGGCATGAGTTCTTGAAACAAACATTTGTGAATGGTGAAAACAAGATGACAAAAACCAAACTTGTTTCATTTGAAACTAAAACCGAAATCACAAACGCATGGGCTCCACTTTCATACAGCCACATGATGATGTTTGCAAACGGACTTGTTTCAGTTTCACCAGAAACAACAGGCTTGTTTGGAATTTTTGAAGTTAATGAAGAAACACTTTGCTATGACAAAGAAAAAATGCAAGAAGACATTGAAAAATATGGCCTTTGCGAATATGAAACATCAGAATTTTCAGCATATATCAGCAAAGAAGTGTTCGACGCATTCAATGGAAAATATATCTATATTGCACTTGCAAAAGGTCTTATAACCGAGAAAGAGATTTATAATCTTGTTTTGGAATATCAAGAATATTTCACAGTGGAGGGCAATGACTAATGAAAAAGAAAATTGCATTTTTAGTTTCATTTGTTTTGGTTTTGTGCATGTCACTTGCAATGGCACTTGCAAACATTTCGTTTGCAAGCCCTGCAAGTGCAGAAGAAATCACATCGCTTGCAGGAACCAATCTCAATGGTGCTGTGATTCTGGATAAAAGCAATCGAAACATAAACTCAAACTCCTATATAATAGAAAATGACACCGGCTATGTTAAAGAAACGGGAAGAAACTCATATCTTTTCCAAAAGAATGGAAGAAGCGTGCCATTTGTGAACTTTTTTGTTGACACTCTTGGCGAAGGTGGAAGCGTTCTTAAAGGAAGAGATAACTATAATGGTTTTCCATCATATGGCTATATTTCTGGAACGGGCGAACCTGTTTATAAAATAAACAGCGAAACCGGCGAAAGGGAAAAAGATAACGACGGAAATGACATTATCGAGGGCTATAATTCTGTTGTTTTGAAAGTTCAATATAACTTTGACAAGACCACAGATTTGCTTGGCTCTGACGGACAATATTACACCATTAGCGAAGACACTTGGAAAAAGACAATCAACAACATTCCAAGCGTTGGTGTTGTTGGAAAAGGTGCGGTGATTGTTCAAAAATTTGTTCCAACCGACGGCAAAGCATATCCACAAACTGCCGACGACTGGAAAAGATTAAATCAATTTTCACAAAAAGAAACCGACGGAATCCATACCGTAAATTTCTTTCAAGAATATGACCCAGCAACGCATCAAACTGCGTTCACAATCTATCAACCAAAAGGTGAAGACCTTCAAAAAGGTGTGTTCATTAAACTTTCTGTTGCCTATGAAGTGAAACACACCGAAGTGACCTATAAAAACGGCTGGTTTGGGAAGAAAAAAGTTGAAACAATCAAATATACTAATATTTTGGAAGAAACCGTTCTTTATCTTTCAAATGCAAGTGGAGAGGTTGTTTTTGAAAACTTCTATTTCGAATCTTCAAGCGGAGAAGATGAACAACCAGAATCAAGCGTTTCAACAAAAACCGAGCAAAAGGGTGGGCCAATCAGCGACAATCAAGGTTCTATTGATGGTTTCAGACTTGACACTCGTGGAAACAATTTTGACATTTCATATCGCTATAATAACAGTTCAAATGAAATGAAATGTGAAGACGGACAATTCTTTAAAAACCCAGGAAAATATGATTTTAAAATCAAAACAAAAGTTGGTCTTGAAAGAACAAAAACTGTCTATATTCACGAAAAAACCAACGACGAAAACGTTCAGGTATATTTTGGAGATGGGCTTATTGACAAGGCAAGTCAAAGAGTTTTCAATCCAAACTCAACCTATCCAGTTTATGTTGCTGGAAAAACCAAAATTCAAACTCAAAACGAAAACCGCACACTTGTAAAACATGCTCCACTTGTTGGAAGAGTTTATAATTTTTCAGATGAATATGAAAACATAGAGCGTGACGAAAAAGGCATTGCAAAAATTGGATTTGTGTGCGAAAAAACAGCAGACAACAAATCTTGGAGTTTTTCAGACTTTGAAGTTGGAAACTATGAGGTTGTTTTTGCCAACAATGAAGAATATTTCAAGGGCACCGCAACTGGTGACACCTATGTTTTCGTTTGGAGATTTTCAATTGTTAAATCTGGTGAAACCCCAGCAGTGAACGGTGAACTTTTAAACGAGCATGTTGGCGTTTCCGACTATGACAGCATGTTCTATTCAGCAGACATTGAAACCAAAGGCAAAGGAAAAATCCTTGTTGCGTTTGCCGATGAAACTAGTGCCTATGATTTTGCATGCAGATATTTTGTTTCAAAAGTTCAGAAAAATGGAAATGAATATGTTTTCGAAAATGTGACATATCAAAAAGAAAGCAAAATGCTTGAAGCACTTCGTGCAAAGGCAAAAAGCATTGTTTCAAAACGCTTTTTCGACCTTACGAACGTTGCAAGTTTTGTCACAATTAAAGAGAACATCTTGTTGCCAGAACTTGGAGAAAATCCAACCGAAGGCGAAAGAAAAGAATATGAAAGTTTTGTTTCTTTAACAAAAAAAGAACTTTCGCAAGATGTTATCGTGTTTAACAGCGAAGACTCTTCTTTGCTTTCTGGAACACCATTTTTAAATGACCGAAAAATTGCATATCTCGATGAAAATGGCGATGTTAAAGTTGAAACAAAACCACTTTATTTTGTTTCTCTTGCGGACTTTGAAAGTCAGAAAATCACATTAAAACATATCGAAACAAACAAAACCTTTGTTGTTCCTTTTGGAACGGGCGTAGAGGCATTTCTCGAAGCAAACAATGCTCCAACAGGGAAATATAAGGTGATAGAAGAGAACTGTGCCGGAACAAGCGAATATGACTCAATCTATATCAAAAAAGGAGACATTCAAACAACAATAAGTTTGGAGCGTGCGCTTAACGGCGAAACAACCGTGAACACACTTTCAAAACTTGACGATTCGCTTCGTGTTCGTGCAAATGTTGTAATCATCAAAGAGATTTCAAACCAACTTGATCCATATGGATTTGTAAAAATCATTAAAAATGGAACAACTCAAAATGTATATCATATCAGCGAGGCGGACAGCATTCCTGTAATCAACGAAGAGGGCAACTATGAAATCGTTCTTGTCGACCGTCTTGGAAACCAAGTGAAGTTCTATGTTGACATTTACAATGCAACAAAAGTATATTCACTTTCGCTTAAAAATGGCGACAAAGAAATTTTCACCGACATTGCCTATGGTGGAAAGGCTTTTGCACTTCCAACTTTAACCCCAGCAAGTGACAAGTTCGAATTTGCTGGCTTTGCAGATAAAAATGGAAAAATCTATAAAGACATATATGTTTTCAATACCCCAGAAGATGTTGCTTTGACTGCGGTTTGGAACTATGTTTCAGTTTCTGTTGAAATTTATGACGGAAACAAAATCACATCATACACCAAAAAGGTGGGCGATGTTCAAGCCCTTCCAAAACTTACAAAAGAGGGTTACACTCTTTATGGCTTCAAGTTTGTTTTGCCAGACGGAACAATAAAGTTCTATCGTGGACAAATCAAATCGGTTGCGAACCAAGAAATCATGCGACTTGATGCTGTTTGGGTGAAAAATCAAGAGGTTTCAGATTTTGAAAGTGGAACAGACGACACAGTTATCATTTCGCTTGTAAACGGAATCATTGAAAGTAAAATTGTTGCAAACAAAACAGAAAAAATTTCACTTCCAACAATTGAAAGCGAAAATCTTGTGTTTGCTGGTTGGCTTTATGAATATAAACTTTCAGGAATGATTTTCACAACCGAAATGACAATGGACGAAATTTTGGCTATTGGAACAGACAACGAAAATTCGGTTGTTCTTCGTGCAATTTGGCAAAGCAAAGAAAAAGAACAAAACAATAATTCTTTGGCATTTGCGGGCTTGCTTGGAACTGGAAAGTTCTGGACAAACCTTTGGCTTGAAATCAAAGAGAATGTTGCACTTTTTGTTTCAATGTTTTCGTTCTTGATTGTTTGCGCAGTTGTGTTTGCATTCAGAAAACGTATTCTTGCATTTTTCTTAAAAGCGCAAGAAAAACAACAACTTGCGTTTGCTGGTGCTTCTTGCACTTCTGATGGTGAAGAGAGTGCGCAAACCGCTCAATTTCAAGAAAAACCAAAGAAACATGCAAAAGCAAAAAGAACAATAAATATGAAAAAGTTCTTTAAAAAAGTGCTCATGCCTTGCATGTTTGTTGTCATGAGTTTGCTCATGCTTTTCACATCAACTGGACAATTTATGGTTGCAGTGAAAGAGCATGTCGACGAAAACCGTGTTGTTGCAGAAATGCAAATTAAAGCCGAAAAAGAAAAAGAAGAGCAAGAAAAACAAAAAGAAGAAGAAAAGAAACTTCAAGAAACCTATAACATGGTTGAGCGCTCTTTCGAAAGCCAAGGGGAAGAAGATTCAAAAGAAAAATCATTCTTGTATAGTCTTGCAATTCTAGACCTTTATGCAATTGGATTTGACGATGTTTTCCCAGCATTTGCAAAGACATCTGAAAACAAAGTTATCAAAGGATATGCCTATACAAACTATGCCGAAGCATTTGAAGAAAATGGCGAAATTTTGTTTAAAGCCGGATTTATCACACTTATGGAAAATGGAGCAATTTCAGCAGAAGATGTTGAAAATGGCGTTATCATCGAGCGTGACACTGAATATGGCGAAAACGAATATAACACTTTCAAACTTGCATACAACCAGGCTTGGGGTGTTTTGCACTATGTTGCATTTGAAAAATACACCAAATATCAAGTGAATAACTATTCATTGCAATATGAAATTACAGACGACACTGGTGAATATGACGATTTGCTTGGCGATGTTTATAACTATGACATTGGCGACTATTGCCACTATAATTCCTATGGCGAAGAGTTCAAGTTTGATGCATACACTCTTGACCAAAGTGTAGACTATGCTCAAACTGTTGAAATGCTTAAAGAATCAATCACAAACCAAGATGTTTCAAGTCTTGACATAAATGTTGAAAAAGCCGATTTTATTTCATATCAAGCAATGAAAGACTATATGACACACAACCAAGATGAAACAATGCTTGGTGTTGATGCCGACACATTGCTCTATTATGAAGCACACATTGGAACAACCAACTACTATGTGATTAAAGAAGATGGAACAGTTGAAGTTCTTCAAATTCCACCAGACCCAGTAAAACAAGCATCAATTTGGGAAAGAATTTGGGTTGGAATTGCATCTATTGGTGTTGCAATTGTTGGTGTTGTTTGCACCGTGCTTGCACCAGGAATTGGAACAATTTTTGGCGGTGCAATGATAAGTGCTGCTCTTGATGTGTTCATGCAGGTTACTGTTTCAGGAACCGCTCCTGAAAACATCAATTGGGGTTCAGTAATCAAAAATGGTGTTGTTGGTGCCGTAACTGGATTTTTCAGCCTTGGAACTGGCGCACTTGTAACCAACTATGTCTCAAAAATTGGAACCTTTGTAACTCGATCACTGGCAAAAATTGGTGTTGCCGTTTTGAATGGTTTGTTTTCAAGTTCAGTTTCGCTTCTTGCAGACTATATTGCAACTGGTGAAAAATTGAGTTTTGAAGATTGCATGAAATCAATTGGAATTTCAATTGTAACCAGCGTAATTTTGATAGGTGCAGACTCATTCACCAAAAAAGTTTCAAGCAATATTGCTTGGAAAGAAATTGTATCGCAATATGTAATGAACTCTATTGCAGGTGCAGGATTATATGCTTTGTCTTGTGCAATCACAGGAAATCCTCCAACTTGGGAAGGATTCTTAACTTCATTTGGAATGAGCGTTCTCACAACAACAGTAACAGTGATTGGCTCTCATATCGGAATGAAAATCAAAACTGCAAGGGCTGAAAATGCAGCGCTTAAAGAAAGAATCAAAGGGTTGCCAGGTCCAGATAATGATCGATGGAAAATTGTTGATAAAGATGGTAATATTCTTTCTAAGAATGAATTATTAAATAACAAAGGTAATGGGTTCTTAAAACTTGAAGGAACTGATATTGTTCTTCCAATAGAAGATGGTTGGGTTGATTTTAGTCCAGTGGAAACTACAAATGTTGTTTTGGATCATGACTTTACCAGTGATAAAACATTAAACTTTCCTGTGTTTGATAAAGAATTAGCATCAAAATGGAATAGTGATAGAAATAAAATGCCTAGATATTCTGTTCTTGAAG
>USTJ01000040.1 GCA_900557585.1 uncultured Eubacteriales bacterium | reverse complement strand
AAACCCGCTGTTTTCGCAAGCGCAATGCTTGAAGAACTTGGATATGAAGTCTCACCAACTTTTGATGAAAAAAGAACCGACATTATTCAAACAATCAAATTGAACACCGCAGAAAATCTTGTTGAATTTTGCAAAGGAATTCAATTTGGTTGCCCAATTGACAGTTTTGTTACTCCTGTTCCTGCCCCTATGGACGGCTATCCTCATGACGAGGTTATGGCTGGCGGAAGTTTCATTTCTGGTGCGACAATTGAACTTAGTTGCGACGGCCCAATGACCCCACCATATTTCGCATTTATGCAAGGCGGACTGACCTATGAATATGGCAAACTTGGCATTATGATTGCTTTAAACAATATTATAAACAAATAATGCAAAATTTCACACAAAAACCGCACAAAAATAACCGTTTTTGCAGTTTTTAAAACAATATATCAACATAAAAACATAAATCTATATTAAAAAACGCAAAACATATAAAACAAACCCATAAACAAAGAAAAAATCATGCAAAATTGCATGATTTTTTTATTTGAAAGTTTAAAACATTTTTGAAATCAAATCGCGAACAAGAGTTCCGTTTGCTTTGCCTTGTGTGTTTTTCATTACATAACCAATAATAAAACTCGTAACCTTTGGGTCTTTTTTAAAGTCTTCAACTGCTTTTGGATTTTCGGCTTTAAATCTTTCCAAAATCTTTTTGATGTCTTCTTCTGAAATAATAGAAATGAGATTCTTTTCTTTTGCAATTTCTTCTGGATTTTTGTGAGTTTTTATGGTTTCGTCCAAAACAACAAGCCCGTTTGTTTTTGTAAGTTTTCCATCTTCAACCATTTTTATAATTAAAACCAACTCTTCTTCTGAAACTGGGAAAACAAAACTTTTTTCATCTTTCACAAGACGGAACAAATCTGTCAAAATCCAGTTGCTGATTTTCTTTGGCTTGTCAAAAAGTGAAACACATTTTTCAAAATAGTCCGAAACATATTTACTGTCTGTTAAATGTTCGCTGTCAATTTTAGAAATTCCATATTCTGAAACATATTTTTCTCTTCTTGCTTGTGGCAAGGCTGGAATTTCGTTTTTAATGCGAGAAACATCTTCATCTGAAATTGTGAAAGGCAAAATGTCTGGGTCTGGAAAATAGCGATAGTCTTGGGCTTCTTCTTTTGTTCGCATTGTGAAGTTTTCACCAAGAGAGTCATCCCATTTTCGAGTTTCTTGATATATGGTTCCGCCGTGAGAAAGAACATCTTTTTGTCTTTCAATCTCATATAAAATGGCACGCGAAACACTTTTAAAAGAGTTAAGGTTTTTCATTTCGGTTCGTGTTCCAAGAACGTTTGAGCCCTTTGGTTTAAGCGACAAGTTCACATCGCACCTCATTCCTCCTTGTTCCATTTTGCAGTTTGCAACATCTGCAAAAATCAAAGTTTCACGAACTTTTTTCAAAAACTCATCAACCTCTTCTGCACATGAAAACACAGGTTCGGTTACAATTTCAATGAGAGGGGTTCCGCCACGGTTATAGTCGATAAGTGTTCCAACCGCTTTTGAAACGTGAACAAGTTTTCCGGCATCTTCTTCAAGGTGAATGCGGTTCAAAAGCATTTCTTTTCCGCTGTCCAAAACCACTTTTCCACCAAGGCAAATTGGGTGAACCATTTGCGAAATTTGATAGGCTTTTGAAAGGTCTGGATAGAAATAGTTTTTTCTTTCCATCACGGCATAGTTGTTGATTTTACAACCAAAACAAAGCCCCGCCTTGATGCAAAGTTCAACTGCTTTTTTGTTTAAAATTGGCAAAGCACCCGGTGCACCTGTGCAAATTGGACAAGTGTTTGTGTTTGGCTTTGCACCAAATTCGTTTTTACAAGAGCAAAAAACTTTGGTTTTTGTTTTAAGTTCGGCATGAATTTCAAGCCCGATTACAACATCAAATTCCATTATTTTTCCTCCATGATACATTTTGCAATGTCATATAAAACACTTTCCGACTTTTCTTTTCCAATGATTTGCATGCCAAGAGGCAAACCCTGTTTTTCTGCATATGGAACACTTATTGCTGGTATTCCAGAAATTGATGCAGGAACCGTGAACAAGTCTTCAAGATACATGCTGATTGGGTCTTTGCTTTTTTCTCCAATTTTGAAAGCCACGTCTGGGGTTGTTGGAGTTATGATCACATCGCACTCTTCAAACGCCTTTGCAAACTCTTTTTTCAAAAGTTGTTGAAGTTCCTTTGCCTTTTTATAGTAGGCATCAAAATATCCGCTTGACAAAACAAAGTTTCCAAGTATGATTCTTCTTTTCACTTCGTCACCAAAACCTTGGCTTCGGCTTTTTATTAAAATTTCATCAATTGTTTTTGCATCTTTTGCACGAGTTGTATATTTCACTCCGTCAAATCTTGCAAGGTTGCTTGTTGCCTCGGCAGGGGTTAAAACATAGTAGCACGCAAGACTGCTTGCAATGTGTGGAACACTGACTTGTTTAATGATAAATCCTGCCTTTTCAAAATCTTTAATCTTCTTTTCAAAAAGTGGATATTGTTCAAGTTTTTGGATTTTGTCCATCAATTCTTTGCAAAGCCCAATGGTATAAGTTTTCTTTGCCACTCCAAAATCGTTTTCAATTGATGTTTGGTCAAACTGGTCTTTGCCCGCCATGATTTTCAAAACAAGTTCGTTATCCTCAATTGTCCTTGTGATTGGTGATGCTTGGTCGGTTGAAGACGCAAACGCAACAATGCCATATCTTGACACAGTGCCATAGGTTGGTTTTATTCCAACAGTGCCGTTAAAAGAACTTGGTTGACGAATAGAACCACCAGTATCTGTTCCAATTGCAACAGGAGCAAGCCCCAAAGCAACCGCAGTCGCACTTCCACCAGAAGAACCACCCGCAACACGAGTTTTGTCTTTTGAGTTCAGTGTTACGCCATAAACACTGTTTTCAGTGCTTCCACCCATTGCAAATTCGTCCATGTTTGCACGAGCAATGATAACTGCGCCCGCTTTTTTAAGTTTTTTCACAATTGTTGCACTGTACGGAGCAACATAATCTTTCATGAATGCACTTGCAACACTCATTTTGTGCCCCAAATATAAAATGTTGTCTTTCAAGATGACAGGAACGCCCGCCATCTCTCCAAGTTTTTCGCCACTTTTGATTTTTTCATCAATCGCTTTTGCCTTTTGCTCTGCATCATCAAAAACCTCGATAATGGCATTATATTCCTTGTATTTTTCAATTCTGTCAATAAAAAATTTCACAACTTCTTCGGCTGAAAAATCTTGTTTTTTCACGCCATCTGAAATTTGTTTTATGCTCATTTTTAAAAAGTCCATTATTCCACCACCAATGGCACTTTATAGCACCCATCCTTTTTGTCCGGAGCGTTAGAAAGAGGGTCAAAATCACCCACTGCTGGTTCATCTTCACGAAGAGCAGAGATTGACATGGCTTTTGACTTGTCTTCTTTTGGAAGATTTAGTTTTGTGATTTCATCAACGAAATCCAAAATCTTTTCAAGGTCTTTTTCAAATTGTTTTTCTTTGCTCTCATCAAATTCAAGTTTGCTTAAACTTTCAAGATGTTTAATGTCAATTTGCATTTTCTTTTCTCCTATCTAATTTTAATGTGAATCTCACGAAGTTGTTCTTCGGTTACGATGCTTGGAGCGCCCATCATCAAATCTTGTGCTTTTGAACTCATTGGAAAAGCGATAACTTCTCTGATGCTTGTTTCGCCAAGAAGAAGCATCAAAATGCGGTCTACGCCAGGGGCAATTCCTGCGTGTGGCGGAGCACCATATTGGAAAGCGGTGTAAAGCGCACCAAACTTTCTTTCAACTTCTTCGGCAGAATATCCTGCAATTTCAAACGCTTTGAGCATTGTTTTTTCGTCTGTGCTTCTAACGGCACCACTTGAAAGTTCAACACCATCAACAACAACGTCATATTGATATGCTAATATTTCAAGAGGGTCTTTTTCTTCAAGTGATTTAAGCCCGCCTTGTGGAAGGCTGAAAGGGTTGTGACAAAATCCAATTTCACCAGAGTCTTCGTCTTTTTCATACATCGGAAAGTCCACAATCCAGCAGAACTTATATTCGCTGTCATCTTTAAGATGAAGTGCTTCGCCAACTCTTGTTCGAAGTGTTGATGCAAGCATAAAACACTTTTTCGCGCTGTCGTCTGCAATAACAAAAATGTCGTCACCAACTTGTGCTTTTGTTGCTTTTTTGAGCATTTCGCACTCTTCTTCTGAAATGAATTTTACAATTGGGCCTTTAAGTGAGCCGTCGTCCAAAACACGAACCCACGCAAGACCTTTTCCTCCAAGAGATAATATCTCTTCTGTAAGTTTATCATAAAACGAACGAGGTTGTCCATCAGCATGAACAGAAAATCCTTCAATTGTTTTTCCGCGGAAAGCAGAAAACTCGGTTTTCTCGAAAATTTTGTCCAAACTTTGCATTTCAATTTTAATGCGAAGGTCTGGCTTGTCGCTTCCATATTTGATTAGCGCCTCTTTATATGGAATTTTCACAAAGTGCTTGTCTGGCATTTTCTTTGTTCCATATTTAGAAAAGATTTGATAAAGAAGGTCTTCACAAACCGCAAAAACATCTTCTTGCGTTGCAAAACTCATTTCCATGTCAAGTTGATAAAACTCTCCAGGAGAACGGTCGGCTCTTGCATCTTCATCTCTGAAACATGGTGCAATTTGAAAATATTTATCAAAGCCTGCACACATCAAAAGTTGTTTATATTGTTGTGGTGCTTGTGGAAGTGCATAAAATTTGCCTTTATGAACTCTGCTTGGCACCAAATAGTCTCTTGCCCCCTCGGGGCTTGAAACTGACAGAATTGGAGTTTGAATTTCTTCAAATCCTTTTTCACGCATGATTGTTCTCATGTCATAAAGAACATCACTGCGAAGTTTGATTTTTCTTTGCATTTCACTGCTTCGAAGGTCAAGATAGCGATATTTCAAACGAATATCTTCGCTTGTTTTTCGGCTTTCTTCAATTTCGAAAGGAAGCATGTGTTTTGCTCTTGAAAGAACCTCCATTTTTTCAATTAAAATTTCAATTGTTCCAAGTTTTGATTTTTCATCAATCGTGTCTTCATCACGTTTTTGAACAGTTCCTGTAACGCTGATTACACTTTCTTTTGAAAGCGAAACAAGCAAACTGTCGTCATAGGTTTTAAGTTGCACAAACCCATATTTGTCGCGAAGGTCGATAAATACAATTCCGCCGTGGTCACGAACAACCTTCACCCACCCTGCAACTTGAACGGTTTTTCCAATATAAGACTCGTCAAGTTCTTTGCATGTTATTGTTCTATACATTTTTATTTTCTCCTAAATTTTGATTATATTTTAAAATTTGACTATATTTTGTTTGAAATTATTTTTTTATGTTTAAAATTATTTGCCCAAACGGGCATTTGTTTTTGATTTATAAAGTTTCATGATTTTTCTCCTGATAAAAAAAGAGTGGAAGGGTTAAACCTTTCCACTCTTTGCCATTTATTTTTATTATGCCAACTAGTTTCTAACAATAGAAAAGGAACCCATTATGTTTAATGTGTTTGCGTTATTATTGTTATTGTTGTTAGCAAGAACTGCGAATGTAAACATAATATTGCTCCTTTTTTGATTTTCTTTATTATAGCATCAAAATGCAAATCTGTCAACCACAAAACGCCGATTTTGCGCTTTAAGCCTTTTGCAAGAATTTGCTTTTGTCTTTTTTTTAACGCTATAAATAAAGTATTTTATATTATATATTATTTATCAATATTTGATTTTTTAGTTGATTTTTGTGACAACTCTTTTTGAAATTTTGAATGCGTCGCCATAAATTTTTTCGCCATTTTCATTTATCAAAATATATGAAAGGTTTGGAATGGCAACAAAATCATGCCACTCTGACATTGGCAAAATATATTCTTGAACAGTATCAAATTCAAGTTCAAACTGATAAAAAACACCATCAAAGTGTGGAATCAAAATGCCCGAATAAAGCCCCAGCCCTTCAAGCCATCTTGGTTCATCTTTTCCCATTTCATCTTCTGGAAAGTTTGCAACAATTTTTCCAAGATTCATGGCACCCGCAGAAATTCCAATAATCACGCCTTTGAAATCTGAAAGAAGTTCTGCAAGATTTATGCTTTCGAAAAATTTGAGTTCGCGAAGACACTCTCCACCACAAAGAACAACAAGGTCGGCACCTGAAACAATGTCTTTTGCCTTGTCTTGTTTTCTTTTGTCAAGCACAATTGTTTCTTTAAACTTTATGCCAGTTTTCGCAAAAGATTTTTTCATCATTTTTGCGCGTTTGTCATTTTCCAAAAACGCCTCTGGGTCGTTTGCAATCATAACAAAACGGTTTGTGTTTTTTAAACTTGAAACAAGGTTGTCTGAAAAATTGTTTGTGTTGTCAAGTTTTGCAGGTCTTTTTATTCCGAATATTCCCTTTTTATAAAATGGAACAATACTTGTCAAAAAAATTGTCATTTCTTTCACCTCGAAACTATTTTATCACACTGCAAAAAATATTGCATCTTTTTTAAAGCAAAATAAAAACAACACCAATAAAAAATTGATGTTGATTTTTTCTAAATTTCGCGTCTTTCTCGAAGTGCCTTTGAAAGAGTTACTTCGTC
>USTJ01000039.1 GCA_900557585.1 uncultured Eubacteriales bacterium | reverse complement strand
GCTTTTTAGCCTCGGGGTTCGCCCGGTCTTTAATCTTTTATCATCTGTAACTTATGCAAGTGGTAGTGGCACATCTAGTGACCCAATAAGAATAAATCTTTAATTTTGTGTGAATATGTGTTATAATACTTCCGAATGAAAGGAAGTATTTTTTATGGAAGATACAATATGTGCAATATCAACATCTATGGGCATCGGGGCAATCTCTATTGTCCGTGTAACTGGACCAAATACTATAGACATTGTGGATAGTATTTTTGACCATGACCTAAAAAATGCTTCAAGTCACACAATTCACTATGGACATATCAAATATAACGAAGAAATAATAGATGAAGTTCTAGTAATGTTAATGCGCGGACCAAAGACATACACAACTGAAGATACAATTGAAATTAATTGCCATGGCGGAGTAAATACCACTAAAAAAATAATGGAAGTATTACTTGCAAATGGATGTAGATTAGCAGAACCTGGAGAGTTTACCAAAAGAGCTTATTTAAATGGAAGAATTAATCTTCTTGAAGCAGAAAGTGTTAATGATTTAATTATTGCTAAAACTGATGCTGCAAGAACACTTGCTATAAATAATGTTGATGGAAAACTAACAAAACAAATAAGTAATTTACGAGAAAAAATAGCAAAAATACTTGCTAATATTGAAGTAAATATTGATTATCCTGAATATACTGACGAACTAGAAGTAACTAAAGATTTAATGCATGGTTATTTAGATGAAATAAATAAAGAATTAATCAAGTTAGTAAATGGTTCTAAAAATGGAAGAATTATTAAAAATGGTGTAAATGTTGCTATAATAGGCAAGCCAAATGTAGGTAAAAGTAGTATTCTAAATAGTTTATTAGATGAAGAAAAAGCAATTGTTACAAATATTCCTGGAACAACTCGTGATATCGTCGAAGGTTCAATTACATTAAATGGTGTTGCAATTAACTTTATAGATACTGCTGGAATCAGAAAAACCGAGGATATCGTAGAAAAAATCGGGGTAGACAAAAGTAAAAAGACTGCCGAAAATGCCGATATAATTTTATTTGTTTTAAATAATAATGAGGCTATTAGTGAAGAAGAAAAAGCAATGTTAAAAAAATATAACAATGATAAGTTAATAGTATTTGTAAATAAGATGGATTTGGAAAGTAAATTAATAATACCAGAAAATATTAAGGATATAGTATACGGAAATACAATTGATATAAATGGTCTAGAGAAGTTAAAAGAGAGAATAACTGAAAAATTAAATTTAAGTAATATAGTAAATAAAGATATGAGTTATTTATGTAATCTTAGAGAAATTGATTTAGTAAATAAAGCATATGAATCATTAAAAAATGCTCAAAGTAATTTAGATGCTGGGTTTTCAGTAGATATGATAGAAATAGATTTAAAAAGCGCTTGGGATTATCTCGGAGAAATTATGGGAGATAGTTATGAAGGTGAATTAGTAGACAAAATATTTAGTAATTTTTGTTTAGGAAAGTAGATGATAATATGTATGATGTTATAGTAGTAGGCGGAGGACATGCTGGAATTGAAGCAAGTCACATTGCTGCCAAAATGGGTAAAAAAACCTTATTAATAACAGGAAATATAAAAAATATTGGAGATATGCCATGTAATCCTTCAATCGGAGGGACTGCAAAAGGAATAATAGTTCGTGAAGTTGATGCTCTCGGTGGATTAATGGGAAGAATCGCTGATGTTTCCCACATTCAAATAAAAATGCTTAATAATTCTAAAGGCCCTGCGGTAAGAAGTCTCCGTGCTCAAGCAGACAAAGTAACATATCCTAAAAATATGCAAGAATATTTAATGAAAATGCCCAATTTAACTATCAAAGAAAGTTTAGTTGAAGATTTAATTATTGAAAATAACATAGTAAAAGGAATTATTACTGAAAATAATGAAAAAATTGAAGGAAAAACAGTAGTTTTAACAACAGGTACCTATCTATGTGGAAATATACTCGTAGGTAGCAAAAATACCCCAGGAGGACCTCATGGTGAAAGAAGAAGTAACTATTTATCAACAAAACTAAAAGAGTATGGTTTAAAAATAATTAGATTGAAAACAGGAACACCACAAAGAATAAAAAAAGATTCTATTGATTTTTCCGTAATGAGTGAAGAACATGGTGATAGCACTTATTGGACTTTTTCAAATGATTTTGGGCCAAATTATAAGATTGAAGATCAAAAATCATGTTATTTATTATATACAAATGAAGTAACACATCAAATAATCAGAGAAAATTTATCAAAATCAGCCATGTACGGAGGATATGCAACTGGAGTAGGACCTAGATATTGCCCATCCATTGAAGATAAAATTGTAAGATTTGCAGATAAAGAAAGACACCAATTATTTTTAGAACCCGAAAGTTTATATTATGATGATTGGTATTTACAAGGTTTTTCTACAAGTATGCCTGAAGATGTTCAAGAAAAAATGGTTCATAGCTTACATGGACTAGAAAACGCCGTTATAACTAAATATGCATATGCCATAGAATATGATGCTATTGATCCCTTGCAAATAAAACCAACACTTGAAAATAAAGTATTAGAAAATTTATTTACAGCGGGTCAAATAAATGGTACAAGTGGGTATGAAGAAGCCGCAGGACAAGGAATAATCGCTGGAATAAATGCTGTTTTAAAAGTTGATAATAAAGAACCATTGATATTAAAAAGAAGTGATGCTTATATTGGCGTGTTGATTGATGACTTAGTAACTAAAGGAACAATTGAACCATATCGAATGATGACAAGCCGTGCAGAATATCGTCTGCTTCTTCGCCAAGACAATGCCGATGCACGTTTAACACAAATTGGCCGTGATGCAGGTCTTGTTTCAGACGAAAGATATGAAGCATTTCTTGAAAAGATGAAGAACATTGAAAAAATCAAAGCAAGATGCAAAACTTTTTTAAAGCCAACCGAAAAACTTGCGTCTTATCTTGAAGAAATCGGCGAAGCGCCTGCACCAAACGGACTTTCAATTGAAAATCTTGTGAAAAGAAGTCGTGTTGATGTTATGAATGTTGCAAGAAAACTTGGACTTTTCAGAAACTATAAAAAATCTGAAATTGTCGAGGCTTTCACCGCAATCAAATATGCCGGATATCTTGAACGCGAAAAAATGCTTATTGAAAAAGAAAAGAAACTTGAAGAGAAAAAACTTGACCCCGACACAGACTATTTTGCAATGAAAGGACTTCGAACCGAAGCAATGCAAAAACTTGCCGAAATCAAGCCTCTCACAGTTGGCGCAGCAAGCCGAATCAGCGGTGTGAACCCAGCCGACATCACCATTCTTCTCATGAACCTTAAAAACAACTAGACCCATATTGACAAACAACTTTTTGTGCTTTATAATATTTGTGTATTTATTTGGAGGACAACCATGGAACCACTCAGAATTGGAACAGAAGACCTTATCTATCATGCATTTTATCTTGTAAAATCCCGCACAAAAGCCATTTCACCAAGCCTTTCATATGCCCAAGTGAACAAATATATCGCAGATGTTAAAGCGGGGCTTGACCAATATAACATCAACTATGAAATCTTCAATGGCGCAACAAAAATTTCTGCAAACAAAGGTTTCAGACAAGATGTTTTCAATCGCATGGTGAACGTTTATATGATAAACGACAAACAAAACAAAAGATATGTTCTTCCAAGCGAAATTGAAGAAGACATTCTCTATGCAAGAACATCATCTGTTGCCCCACTCTTTCTTCGTGGATTTTTGGAACCAATAGGCTATGAAGAAGTTTTGAATCTTAACGCAAAAAACAAAGAATCAGAACCTGGTGACGACAATCAATAATCACAAATCATGAAACAGAAAAAGACATCTTTGAAAGATGTCTTTTTTTTGTCCACTATTCAACCGTAACGCTTTTTGCAAGGTTTCTTGGTTTGTCTGGATTTTTGCCAAGCCCCACAGCAGTTTCAAGCGCAATTTGTTGCAAAGGTATGATTGCAAGCAAACTGCAAAGAGTTGTTTCAAATTCTTGAAGTTCAATCCGAAAATCCGAAAATCCGAAGAGCCTTTTGAAAAACTTTTTGGTGAAACCAAAACAACAACTCCCCCACGCGAATGAACTTCTTCTGCCGAAACAATGGTTTTCTCATGCATGTTTTTGTCGGTTGAAATAACAAAAACTGGCGTGCCTTTGTCTATCAATGCAAGAGTTCCATGTTTCAGTTCGCCCGCAGGATATCCCTCGGCACTTTTATAGGAAATTTCTTTCAATTTCAAAGCACCTTCAAGCGCTGTGATGCTGTCATATTGACGACCAACAAAGAAAACTCGATTTGCATTTTTGACCATTTCCACAATTTCTTTCGAAACGCCAAAACAATTTTTTGTTGCCTCTTCAAGTTTTTCAAGAGCGGAAACATCAAAGTTTTCATCTTTCAAATATCCCGATATAATTCTGAAAACAAGAAGCATTGAAACATAGGCTTTGGTTGACGCAACCCCAATTTCCTTTCCCGCGCAAAGCGAAACCGAAACATCGGCAAAGCGTGCCATGCTACTTTCTTTTGCATTTACAAGAGCAAGGATTTTATATCCATTTTCACGGCATTTTTCACCCGCTTTTAAAGTGTCTGCTGTTTCGCCACTTTGACTTACTAAAATTGCAAGAGTGTTTGGCTCTTTGGCTGTTTTATCATAGCGATATTCACTTGCAATGAACGCTTTTGCAGGAATGCCAAGGGTTTCAGACAAGATTTTTGAGCCATATAGTCCCGCGTGATATGCCGTTCCACAGGCAATGACATGAATGTTTTTTATCCCCTTGAAAATGTCAAGAACATCTGCAAGGTTTTCTCTTTTTGAATAGGCACTGCAAATGCGCTTTATGACTGCTGGGGTTTCAAAAATTTCTTTTTGCATAAAAAACGAACAACCACACTTTTCAATTTCTTGATTTTCAAAGTCAAGTTCTTCAAAACAAACTTTTTTCTTTTTCAAACAATTGTCATAAACTTGAATCTGTTTTTTTGAAACAACAGCAAACTCTCCGTCTGAAAGTGCATAATATTTCGCCCCTTTTTCAAAACACAAAACATCACTTGCCACCATATTTCCACTTTTTGTTTTTGCAACATAAAGTGGACTTGATTGTTTTGCAACAAAAATGTCTTGTGATTTTTTGTTTAAAAGTGCAAAAGCAAAACTTCCAACAAGTCTGTCACAGGCTTTTTTCAACCTTTCAAGAGGTTTCCCACTTTGTTTTGCAATCAAATTGCACACAACTTCTGTGTCGGTGTCGGTTTTGAAAACCACGCCTTCTCTTTCAAGTTCATTTTTTATTTCTGCATAGTTTTCAATTACACCATTATGAACAATTGCAAAATTTTCACACTCTGACAAAATTGGATGTGCATTTTTCTCGCACGGCATGCCATGGGTTGCCCAACGAGTGTGTGCAATTGCGGTTTTAAAATTTGCATTTTCGCAAAAATCTTTAATGTTTTCAACAAATCCTTGTTTTTTGAAAACCTCTATTTTCTTGTTTTTAATGCCAGCAATTCCCGCCGAATCATAGCCACGATATTCAAGTTTTTCAAGCGCCCCAAAACAAATTTTTGATGCGTCACATTTTGAAACAATTCCAACTATTCCGCACATATGCCGTTCTCCTGAATGATTTTGTACACCACACTTTCAAGATATGAAGCAAGATTTTTTGAAACACTTTCGTTTTCACTTTCAACCATGATTCGGATTTTTTGCTCTGTTCCCGATGCACGAACAAGCACTCTGCCATTTCCTGCAAGTTCTTGTTGAACAAGCAAAATTGCATTTGAAAGAGTTTCACTTCCAAGAACACGAAGTTTGTCTTTGGTTTCAATGTTAATGTTAAATTGCGGATATTTTTCACACTGGCAAAACTCACTTGCAAGCATGTTCGACTTTTTAAGGCAAGATGCAAACGTTACTGCCGACAAAATTCCGTCACCAGTTGGCAAACAATTTTTAATGATAATGTGCCCCGACTGTTCTCCACCAAGAAGCAAATTTTGCTTTTTCATGATTTCAAGAACATATTTGTCGCCAACGTCTGCCCTTTCAAGCGAAATTCCACGCTTTTCGAGAGTTTTTTGCACGCCCATGTTTGTTTGGCTTGTTCCAACAACTTTGTTTTTGGAAAGTTGATTTCTTGCCTTAAAAAATGTTGCAAGACCGGTCAAAATTTTGTCGCCATCAAGTTCGTTTCCTTTTTCGTCAATGGCAATAAGTCTGTCCGAATCACCATCGAAAGCAAAACCAACATCGGCATTTTTTCTTTTCACAAGTTTTGCAAGCGTTTCTGTGTGAAGCGAACCACAACCGCAGTTTATTTTTTCTCCGCAAAGCGAGCAACTTGTTTTATATATTTTAGCGCCAAGTTTTTTGAAAATTCTTGGAGCAACAATACTTGATGCCCCATTCGAGCAATCAAGAACAATTCGCATTCCGTGAAGAGGAACGCCTTTTTCAAGAAGAAACTTTTCATAGGTTTTTAAAAGATTTTTTTCATAGTATAATTTTCCAACATCGGTTGGAGAAACATTTTTTGTTTTGATAAATCCCCTTTCAATTTTTTCTTCCTCTGAATCTTGAAGTTTTTCTCCTTTGCAGAAAATTTTAATTCCGTTATATTCTGGTGGATTGTGGCTGGCA
>USTJ01000038.1 GCA_900557585.1 uncultured Eubacteriales bacterium | reverse complement strand
AATTTGAACAACTTGTTAAAAAAACCGCCTTTTGAAAGTTATGCTTGAAAAACAAAAAGTTGAAAGCAACCTTGAAAACATTAAAAAACTCGCAAAAAAGTTCATCAAAACCGATGGCGAAAACCCTGCAAGAATTGTTAGCAATGCAGAATGGATGAGCAAATATTCATATGTAGACTTTTTGCGTGATGTTGGAACCTATTTCAACGTGAACGTTATGCTTTCTGCCGAGGCATATAAAAAACGTCTTGCAACTGGCGGTCTCACTTTCCTTGAAATGGGATATATGCCAATTCAAGCCTATGACTTTGAACACCTCAATGAAAAATATGGTTGCTGTCTTCAAATTGGCGGTTCAGACCAATGGGGAAACATGTGCGCAGGTGTTGAACTTATGCGTAAAAAGAAAAATGTTTCAATCGACGTGATGACAACTCCACTTCTTTTGAACAGCAAAGGCGAAAAAATGGGAAAAACCTCGGGCGGTGCGCTTTGGGTTGATGAAGGAAAAATTTCGGTTTATGACTTCTATCAATATTTTATGAATGTTGACGATCAAGACGTTGCAACCGTTCTTCGCTGGTTCTCTGACATGTCTACCGACGAAATTAAAGCAGTTTGTGAAAAAGATATCAGAGAAGCAAAAAAACTTATGGCTTTCACCGTTACAAGTCTTATTCATGGTGAAGAAAACGCAAAAATTGCTCAAAAAACAGCCGAGGAAATTTTTGGTGGAAAGGGTGCCAGCGAAAACATGAAAACTGTTGAACTTTCAAAGGCTGAATATCCAAACGGAATTGGTGTTTTGGCTCTTGCAACTGCAATTGGAATCACTGCTTCAAACGGCGAAGCAAGAAGACTTATTGCGCAAGGCGGACTTTCTCTTGATGACAATAAAATTGAAGACGCAAACATGGTTGTACTAGCAGACAAAACCGTGATTGTGAAGAAGGGAAAGAAAGTTCATTTGAAAGTTGTTTTCAAATAATGACCGAATTTTGACAAAAATATGAAATTATGCTTAAAATCATTTGCATTTTATTTGTGCATATTATAAAATTATAGTAACCAAAATAGATTTTGGCACAAACAAAAAGGGAGCAAAAACATGAAAATTTCAGACGTTAGAGTAAGAATCGTAAAAAACGAATCAAGCAGAATAAAGGCAAGTGTTTCATTGACTATTGATGACTGCTTTGTTGTTCACGACATCAAAGTTATCGAACTCAATGGTGATGAAGGATATTTTGTTGCAATGCCAAGCAGAAAAGACCCTGATGGCAAGTTTAAAGATATCGTTCACCCAATCAACACTGAAACAAGAGAACAAATCATTAAAGTTGTTTTGGAAGCCTTTGAAGAAGCAAAGAAAACACAAGAATAATTGCTCCGTTTAACAATGGTGCTAGAATGTCAAACCAAATTGGTTTGGCATTTTTTTTTGCATATTTTTTTGAATTTTCATGTCAGTTTTTCGCCACTAAATTTTTGTTTTAAAGTGAGATATTTGGTGCACATTTGCATACAATGAAATATGGAAAACAAAAAGATTCATTTTCTTGGAATTGGTGGCATTTCGCAAAGTGCACTTGCTCTTATTTTGAAAAGTAAAGGACATATTGTTTCGGGTTCAGACAAAAACAAAAGTGCCGAAACCGACAGGCTTGTTCGATCTGGCATTGATGTTACGATAGATGGCATTTCAAAACATATTAAAGATGCCGACATGATTGTTGTGAGCGCGGCGATAAAAGACGACGACCAAGAACTTTTGCTTGCAAAAAAACTTGGCAAAAAAATTTTTTCGCGCGCGCAAATGCTGGGCAAAATTGCAAGAACCTTTGAAAAAACAATTTCTGTTGCAGGAAGCCACGGCAAAACCACAACAACTGGAATGATTGCAAAAATCTTTTGCAATGCGAACAAAAATCCAACTGTTCATGTTGGGGGTAATTTGCCGTTTATCGACCAAAATGTTCGAATTGGTTGGAACAAATATTTCATTACAGAAGCGTGCGAATATGTTGATAGTTTCTTGCAACTCGAAAGTGATGTTTCGGTTATTTTGAATGTTCAAAAAGACCATCTTGACTATTTCAAAACTTTTTCAAACATTAAAAAGTCGTTCAAACAATTTGCAAAAAACACAAAACAAACAGGGCTTGTTGTTTATTGCGCCGACGACAAAAATGCAGTTATGAAATTTGACCGCAGAAATGTTGGTTTTTCAATGTGTGATAGGGGCGTTGTAACTGCAAAAAACATTCAAGAATATGTTTCGGGAAAGTTTATGTTTGATTGCTATTTTCTTGGAAAAAATCTTGGAAAAATTCGGCTTGGGACATTTGGAAAGCACAATGTTTCAAACGCGCTTGCTTCGATTTGTGTTGCGATTGAAGAAAATATTGATTTTAAAATTATTCAGCAATCGCTTGAAGAGTTCACGGGTGCAAAACGTCGTTTTGAGTGTTATGGTGATTTGTTTGGAACCATTCTTGTTCATGACTATGCTCATCATCCAACTGAAATCAAAGCAACAATTGACCTTGCAAAAGAGGTTGCTGGCGGTGATGTTTTTGTGATTTTTCAACCGCACACATATTCGCGAACGAAATTGCTTATGAAAGATTTTAAAACTTGTTTTCATGGTGCAAAAGAAGTTTTGGTTTTCAAAACATACAGCGCTCGTGAAAAGCCAGAAGACGGTGCAGACCAAAATGTGCTTGCAAACGAACTTGTGAAAAGTGGCGAAAATGCACGGGCTTTTGAGTCATATCTTGAAATGCTCAAATATATTTTCCCAAAACTCAAACCAAACGACATGCTTTTGGTTCTTGGGGCGGGAGATATTGAGAACTTTTTGCCTTTTGTGCTTGGAAAATATTCAAGGTTTGAAAATGTTTATAAAAAATGAAAATTTCTTGACAAAAAAAATATATTGGTTTATCATAAAAATACAATATATAAATGCGTTTGAAAAAGGACACGCTTTTTTGCATCGGTGCTAAATAGAGATGTTGTGGGTGGTGAAAACAACAGGCAAGGCAAAAGAGTATCACCTTTTGAGCAGAAGGCTGAAACCAAGTAGGTCTCTCCGGGAATTCCCGTTACAGAAGAATCGCATGTTGGTGCGAATGAAATTGTGAATGGTAAACGATGTGTCTTAAACCGTTTTTTGCAATGGTTTAGGGCACTTTTTGTTTTATAGGAGGAAAAAAGATGTATAAAAAGGTAGACACAAAATTAAACTTTGTTGATCACGAAAAAGAAGTTGTAGAGTTTTGGCAAAAAAATGATGTTCTCAAAAAAATCATGAAACAAAACGAAAAAGGCAAACTTTATTCGTTTTATGAGGGTCCTCCAACTGCAAACGGAAAGCCTCATATTGGACATGTTTTGACAAGAACAATCAAAGACCTTTTCTTGCGCTATCACACAATGCTTGGCGAAAATGTAATGCGCAAAGCAGGGTGGGACACACATGGTCTTCCTGTTGAACTTGAAGTTGAAAAACAAATTGGTTCAACCGGAAAGCAAGACATTGAAAAATATGGTGTTGAACCGTTCATTGCGAAATGCAAGGAAAATGTTTGGCTTTATAAAGACATGTGGGAAAAGTTTTCTGACCGCATGGGATATACTGTTGACAGCGAACATCCATATATCACCTATGACACAAATTATATTGAAAGTGTTTGGTGGAGTTTGTCTGAACTTCACAAAAAAGGATATCTTTATAAAGGATACAGAATTCGTCCATATTGCCCACGTTGCGCAACATCTCTTTCAAGCCACGAAGTTGCACAGGGCTATAAAGATGTGAAAGAAAAATCAGTGTTTGTTCGCTTCAAAAAACTTGGCGAAGAAAACACCTATTTCCTTGGACAACAACTCCTTGGACACTTCCTTCAAATGTTGCTCTTGCAATGAATCCAAAAGAAACCTATGTGAAACTTCGCGATGGTGAAGAATATTATATCATGGCAGAAGCGCTCATTCATTCGCTTTTCAAAGATGGTGAATATGAGATTGTTGAAAAGAAAAAAGGAAAAGAGTTTGAAGGCGAGAAATATGAGCCACTTTTCGACTATGTCTATGATAAATATAAAGACAATGCATATTATGTTACATGTGCCGACTATGTAACTCTTTCAGACGGAACTGGAATTGTTCACATTGCTCCTGCTTTTGGTGAAGACGACAGCGAAGTTGGAAAAAGATATAATCTTCCTTTTGTTCAACTTATCGACGAGAAAGGCTGCCTTTCAAAAGAATGCAAAGAGTTTGCAGGAATTTTTGCAAAAGATGCCGACCCACTTATCATCAAAAAACTTAAAGAAGAAAAGAAACTTGTTCGTGAAATGATGTATGAACACAGTTATCCTTTCTGTTGGCGTTGCGGAACCCCACTTTTGTACTATGCTGGTGCAAGTTGGTTTATTGCAACAACAAAAATTAAAGATAAACTTATTGATAACAATGAAAAAGTTGACTGGCGCCCTGAAAACATTGGAACTGGAAGAATGGGTGGATTTTTGAAAAACCTTATCGACTGGGATCTTGGAAGAAAACGCTATTGGGGAACTCCACTTCCAATTTGGACTTGCGAGTGTGGCCATGAACACGCAATTGGAAGCATTGAAGAACTCAAAAAACTTGGAAATCTTCCAAAAGATGCAAAAGTTGACCTTCACAAACCTTTTGTTGATAAAATTACAATCAAATGTGAAAAGTGCGGAAAAGAAATGCACCGTGTTCCAGAAGTGATTGACTGTTGGTATGACAGCGGTTCAATGCCTTTTGCAGAACTTCATTATCCATTTGAGAACAAAGAATTGTTTGAAAAAACTTTCCCAGCAGAGTTTGTGAGCGAGGGAATGGATCAAACCCGTGGTTGGTTCTATACTCTTCTTGCAATCAACACCTTGCTTTTTGGCAAAGCACCATATAAACGCGTTTTGCCTCTTGGGCTTGTGAATGACGAGTTCGGTAAAAAAATGAGCAAGAGCATTGGAAATGTTGTAACTCCTTGGGAGGTTTTCGACAATCAAGGTTCAGATGCTGTTCGTTGGTATTTCTATATTCCAAACGCTCCATGGCTTTCAACAAACTTTAAAAAAGAGACCATGGAAGACTATCAAAGAAAAACTCTTGGAACACTTTGGAACACCTATGCGTTCTATGTGCTCTATGCCGAGATTGACAAATTCGACCCAACAAAAGTTGACCTTTCAAAATGCAACTTGACACTTATGGACAAGTGGATTATTTCAGAACTCAACTCACTTGTTGCAAAAGTTACAGACTATCTTGACAACTATGTTTCTTGCGAGCCAGCACGTCTTATTGCGGACTTTGTTGATAGTTTGTCTAACTGGTATGTTCGCCGTTCTCGTGAAAGATTCTGGGCACATGGCGAAAACCAAGACAAAACTGCTGCATTTGCAACACTTTACTATGTTCTTGTGAACCTTTTAAAGGTGATGAGCCCATTTGTTCCAGAGTTCACTGAATATGTATATCAAAACCTTGTGAGAAGTGTTGATAAAACTGCTCCACTTTCAATTCACATGTGTTCATATCCAAAGGCAGACAGAAACCTTATTGATGAAAAACTCAATGAAGAAATGGAAAGTTTGCTTGAAATTGTTGTTCTTGGAAGAAGTGCAAGAAATGCAAGCAACATGAAAAACCGTCAACCTCTTTCAGAAATGATCATTGCATCTGTAAGAAATCTTCATTTGACAAACGAAATGATTGAACTTATCAAAGACGAACTTAACATTTTGAAAGTTGAGTTCAAGAAAGATGCAAAAGAATTTTTGAACTATAATGTTAAACCAAATCTTAAAACTCTTGGGCCAAAATTTGGAAAAGGCATCAACGAAATTCGCAACTATTTGCAAAATTGCGACAACACAGAGGTTGGACAAACTGCTCTTGAAAAAGGCGAAGTTACTCTTGAACTTGCAAGTGGTGCTGTGAAAGTTTTGAAAGATGATTTGCTAATCGAACCAATTTCAAAACCAGGATTTGTGAGTGAGTCTGCAAACGGTATCACTGCAATTTTGGACACAACACTTACAGACAAACTTGTTGAACTTGGAAATGTTCGTGAACTTGTTTCAAAAATTCAGGCTCAAAGAAAAGAGGCCGATTTTGACGTTTCAGACCACATTACAATTTATATTTCAGCAAGCAAAGAGTTCTCTGATTTTGCAGAAAAATATAAAGCAGAAATCATGAAAGACACTTTGGCCGACAAACTTGTTCTTGGAACAGTTCAAGGCTTTGCAAAAGAAAATGACATCAATGGTGAACTTATCACTCTTGGGGTTGAAAGAAAATAAACTTAAAGCCAAGGCAAAACGCTTTGGCTTTTTTGTTGCATAGTTTTTCGGGTTTTGCAAAAACTATAATGGGGGGGGGAGGAAGAAATATGATGAATTTTCAAATTGCATATTATGATATTCCGCGCCAAGAAAGCATTGTTCAAACAATGCACGACAACAGTTTTGACACCTATGTTTTTTGTGCGCCCGAAACGGCTGAATAGAGTTTTTGCAAAAAATGCCCTGTTTAAAAATAAAAAATGCTTGACATGTTGAACTTTTCATATTATAATGTGCCTTGCATACTATGAAAAAGAGGGTTTAATAATGAAACAGAACATTCATCCAGAATATCATGAAGTTACAGTAACTTGCGCTTGTGGCGAAACTTTCAAAACAGGTTCAACAAAGAAAGGTGACGAAATCAAAGTTGACATTTGCAACAAATGCC
>USTJ01000037.1 GCA_900557585.1 uncultured Eubacteriales bacterium | reverse complement strand
TCGTCAGAGAGGCGGAACTTCCTAGTATAAAGGCAAAATTTGCAAAGATAAGGCAATTTTAAAAAAAATCCAGGACAGAATAGTATTTGCAATTAAAATCTGCCTATATGCGTACACTTTGTTTATTTTTTCTTATTTTGATTATTCGTTTAACGGCGAAGTTTGCATGCAGAAAGCAACAAAATGAAAAAGCCTCAGGACGAGATTGAATTTGCATTCATCTCGGTCTGAGACTTTTTTGTTTTTTGCTTTATGCGTGTGAAATTCGTCGTTAAACGTGGAAGTTGCGACCTGAAAAGTATACACCATGTAATATCGCATCTACAAGTGGATATGCCGAAAGAATGGTTGGCACAATCCAATAAAGGTGATTGTAGTTTTCTTGGTGAATGCTATAAAAACCAAGTTGCAAGTTGATTGAATAAATAATAATCAGCAATTGAATTGTTAAAAGCAGTGCAAACAGAACATATATTCGGTGTGCATATCGTGCTGGTTTCTTTCTATATGGGTTCACAAAATAGATGATAGAATAGATGATTGGAACAATCATTAAAACTGCAAGTCCAATCAAGAAATATTTTGCAGAAAAATCAAAAGTTGAAAAACTTGATTTATAGTTGTTCATGATAAGGAAGGTGAGTGTTACAAAAAATGCAACAATTCCATATGCTGTCCAAGAGTTCACAACGTTGAGTTTGTTTGACTCGATATATGACCTTGTGCTTTTTGACTCTTTAACCATTTTTGTGTGTGGTTTTACAATGATTCCTTCTTCTTCAAACTCTGCTTTAAGGTCTTTGAAATCTTTTGGAGAGGTGAGCATTTTATAGTTTTCTCTTGCGCCATCATTTGCTTGATAGGTCATGAGAGAAGACAATTTTTCTTTATAAACCTCATCGGTATAGTTGGTTTTCATTGAATCGTAGCCATCGGTTGCCTCGTAAAATGGCATTGCTTTGTCCATGTGTTCAGGCTCGGTTTCTTCTGTTTTTTCAGTTTCTTCATTGTTGTTTTCCCACAAAGATTGGGTAGATTCCTCTTTTTCAGAAGAAGAATGTGAATAGTCTTCATCATTGTTTTCAAGCAAATCATCTTCGTCAAAAAGTGAATATGAATGGGTTTCAGAAGTTTTTTCTTCTTGAACCTTGTCTGGATCTTGATAGATTGCATCTGGGTTATATGCTGTCAAGTCTGCTTCGTCATAATTTTTGCGAACAGCGCCAAAATCATGATATACAGGAGCATTTGAGACCTCTTCGGTTTCTTCTTCGGAAGTGTTTTCCTCTGCGTTTTCAGCAGAACTTTCTCCTTCGATTTCATCTTTCAAATCTTTATCCATATGGTTTTCTTTGAACTTTTCAAAATCAAAGTCAAGAGAATGGTCTTTATCTTCAAATTGTTCTTCTTTGCCTGCAATTTTTTCAACTGGGGCAGAATAGAACTCATCGGTTTGTTTTTCCTGTGCATCAAAGAAACTTTTGTTTGCATCGAAATCATCTTCAATTTTAAACTCGAATGGAGCAGAAGATTCTTCATAGGCAGGAGTGTTGTTTGAACTTTCAAGTTGAGGTTTTTCTTCTTTTGAAATTAAAAGTTGTTCTTCTTTTGAAGTTTCCAAAAGTTCTTTTTGATTTTGTTCAATTTGTGCTGGTGCAGTGTGACCAAGAAGCGCCATGATATCAACATCGTCATCATTTTCCGCAGTCTCTTCGGCTTTTGGTTCATCATCAAAAACAAGATTGTCGTTTGTTTCTTCAAAAACAGATGCTTGTGCAGGAGAGTCTTCTTCGTCTTCAACAATTTTTTGCTCTTCAACTTGGGTTTCTTCTTCGGAAGATTCGTCTTTTATTGGTGCTTTTTCAACAGACAAAATTTCGCCATTTGAAGCAACGCGTGCAATGAAGTTGTCTGAAAGTTGAACATATTTCACTGTTTGCTCACCGTCTTGTTCTTCGGCAGGCTTGGTTTCGCTTGAAACCAAATCTGTTTCATAGTCAACAGCAGAAGAGGCAACTTCGTCTTCGTTTAAAACCGGTTTGCCAAGATCGTCATTTTCATCTTCAACACTTTCTTCAAAAGTTTCAGAAGGAGAGGCAAAGTCTTTTGCGTCTTCATTTTTGTCGGTTTCTTCTTCGGTTTTCTCATCGGCATATGCCCAAGGAATGAAAGAGTCACTTTGGTCGGTTTCAATTGTTGTGAAAGTTTTCTCTTCGCTTTTTTCAGAAGATGTTGTAGTTTCTTCGCTTATTGGAACATAGACAATTTTTGTTTCAGGTTCAGCAGGAACATAAACAATTTTTTCTTCAACTTGTGGTTCTGGTTTGTTTTGTTTTTCGTCTTCAAGTTGTTTTTTAAGGTCTTCAACTTGTTTTTGAAGATTGTCTATTTCTTTGTTTGATGTTGGAGAGATGATAAATTGAGGTTTTTCGCCATTGGAAATAAGGCTATCAATGATAACCCTTGAACGATTCCAATCATCTTGGTTTTTCTGATATGTTTCTTTGCCAATGTCGGGGAGTTTATAATAATGGCGCTTGCCACCAATCTCACTGTCTGTCCAATATGATGAAATAAGTTTTTGCGATTCAAGACGTTTTAAGCAACTGTAAAGAGTTGGTTGTTTAAGTTCATAGGTTCCGCCACTGCGTTCTTCAACCTCTTTACAGATTTCATAGCCATATTTATCGCCTTCGAAAAGCGCTTTAAGAATGATAGTATCAATATGACCACGAATCAAATCGCTATCAATACCAGATTCATTTGTTGGCATAAAATCACCCCTCATGTGTTATTCATAATAATTTTAGCCAAAAATGGGCATCAAAGTCAAACAATTTATAAACTTACTATAACTTTTTAATAATAAATACATAGCATTTTTCAAAAATCAGGGTCTTTTTGACAAAATTTTAAACTTTTCTAAATTTTAAAGCCAAATTAAACAAAACTTTTGTTGTATAATTTTTCGCAATTGTATATAATTGTGTGAAAGGAGAAAACATGATAACACCCGACCAGATTTATAGAAGCAACCGCCGAACACTTTCGCTTTCGATTTTAAAAGATGGACAAATTGTTGTGAAGGCTCCACTTAAAATGAGCAATGAAACAATTTCAAAGTTTGTTGTGCAAAAACAAGAATGGATAAGAGAGAAACTTGCATTTCTGCAAAACAACAGGCAAAAATATGACGACGTGATTGCCTACAAAAAATTTCTTTTGTTTGGAAACCGTTACGACCTTAAACTTTGCTCGGTGAAGAAAATTCAAACAAGTGCAGACGACATGTGCATTTATGTTCCAGCAACAACTCCGCAAGAAAAAGTGCTACCAAAACTGAAAGCATGGTATAAAAAATATGCCAAAGCAATTTTGGAAGAAAGAGTTGCATATTTGTCCAACCTTATAAAAATTACGTCAAAAGCCATCAAAATCAACGACACAAAAGGAAGGTGGGGGGCTTGCAACAGTCGTGGCATCATTTCATTCAATTTTCGCGTTGTCATGCTTGAACCATCAATAATCGACTATGTAATCGTTCATGAACTTTGTCACCTTGTTGAAATGAATCATTCAAAGCGCTTTTGGAATCTTGTATATTCATTTCTTCCGACAGCGGGAAGGGAAAAGCAGAAGATAAAAGAATATGGTTTTTTGCTTACTCTGTTCACAAATATGTAAAGAAAATATGACCCATTTTTCAGGGTCTTTTTTTATTGCGTGTAGCACGCCGAAAGTCCGATGAAATCTAGCAAAAACGCGTTTGAAAACAGCAAAAGGGCAGGAGAGAGAACAAATGCTCTCACCCACAAAATCCCCCACCACTTTTGTCACTGAAAAATCAAAATTTACAACGTTTGAGATATAATAAAATCCGAAAAAATACAAGCATAAAAACGGCATTAAATTAGTGTTTTTTGCGATAAAAGAGGGAAAACAACAATTTGTTCTGCACTAAAATAGGGTGTGAAATTTGAATGAAAAGATATAAATTATATCAACAAAACAACAAAAACACTTATTAAAGATGGTTTACACAATGAAAAATAGGCTAAAAAAACAAATTTTATAAGCAAAAATGATATAAAAATGATATAAAAATGATATGTTGATTGGTTATTTATTGTGAAATTAACGCACAACCCTTTATACTTTGTCGTTTTATGCAAACAAAATAAGTCATACAACTATTCAACACTAAAACACAAAGAGGCATGCAAGAAAACGTATATGTATGAATTTTTAATATGGTTTGTAATGACACAAACAAAAATAGGCAATCATTATAGTATGAATTAAAAAATGAAGTGATTTGGCAAAAACTGAAACATTGATATCCAACAACAAAATTTGTTTTATGATATGAATAAAAAAGCCACTGGTTTGAAAAATTGTCAAAGTTTTCTGAAATAACATTGTTTGAATGCCTTGGTGAAAACATGTCTAAACATAAAATAATCAAATTTTATCAGCAGGCAAGCAGTAAACAAAAATATGAATACACAACAAATGATGCTTTATGAAAATTTTATGACACGAACATGACAACAAAAATTTTAATGAATAGCAATTTTTAAAAAGTCCTAAAATGAAAAACAGAATATTTGTTGTTGTAGAATGCAAAAAATAAATAACACAATCGAACAATTGCCAGCAAATTTTTTCCAGGTACAGACAAAAATTAAAAAGGGAGTGGAAAATGTTTTGAACAGCAGTGTTGATAAAATAATTTGAAACTATTCGCAAAAGACAGGTTTTGCGAATAAATACGCCTATTTTGAGGGGGTTTTTAACAATTTTTGGCTTCGTTAGATATTTTGGGCTTTTTAGCGGTTTTTGAATTTTTCAAATTTACAGTTTTTTTAAACTTTACAAATTTTGTTAAAATTTTTTGCGTACTAAAAATTTTTGTTGTTTGTAAATTATATTTTTATAAATTTTTCCAGTTTTGTAAATTTATAATTTTAAAAATTTTGTCTCACACAATCTGTGCTCAAAATTTGTCAATTTTTGCCCAATATTTTGTCTGAAACGATTTTTTTTGTTTTTTCACACATTCTTATATTGTTTATCAATAAAATCTTCCTAGACCGCCCAAATGAATTTTTTATAAAATTTATTTTGTCTAACGCGTCAAAGTTTTTGTGCCATGAAAATCCCACAAAAAATTTGCCTTTATAAATTATTTCTATATGGCATTATTTGACAGATTTATCAAATTCTGTACAGCGCGCAAGCCACAAATATCTGCAAATTTAGACGCGCTCACACAGAATTTTTAAAAATAAAAATAATTTTTCCCGGGTCTAAAAACTGACATTTTGCGTCAAAACCCACATATTTTTTAGCCACATACAAATTTATGATTTTTCTTTGATAAATGTCCTATTTTCTATAAACGCTCTAACACAGAATATTATTATGATTAAGAGATATTTTTCCAGCAAATTATAAAGCATTCTCGTACAGAAATGTCCTTTTATTGTATATTTATCACAATGTTTTTTGACGCTCTCATACAGAATATTTTTTGTGTTTAAAAATATTTCCGGCATTTCAAACAACATTCTCACATAGACTGGTTTTATTTATAAGTCGTAACAATCCTTTTTATTTGACGCGTCTACGCAGAATATTTTTTTATTTGAAACTTCGCGCCCGACTTTTTTTAGACATTCTCACACAGAATAATTTTTATGTTTTAAAATTTACACGGCATTTTATTTGGCGTTCTCACACAGAATGCATAATTTTTTTGCCTGCAAATTTGCCATAATTTTGTGACGCGCTCACACAGAATTTTGATTTTTATTTTCGGTTTTTTCTGGGGTTTGATTTTGAACATTCTGATTTGTCGCGCCATTTTTAAGTTCTTTTAAACGAACAATCAGTTCATTTATATGAAGTGCCGTTTTTGCCAAAAACACAATTGTGAAAAACAACGCAAACATTATGATGATGTGTTTATATGATTTGTCACTCATATAATTTGAAAACAAGATTTGATAAAATGTGACAACCGAAAAAATCTGCGTTATATAAATGCTGACGGCTTTCACAATGTCTTTGATTGTCTGATTCAAAATTTGGTCAATTTTCATTTTAAATATTTTTGACAAAACGCAAGAAAAATAAACTTTTTCAAAAAAAATTCTGTTTAAAAACGTGCGGTTTTATTTTGATGACAAATTATGGTTTTGTTTTGAATATTTATTTATAGTTCACTTTATTAAAAATGCATTCAAACCCGCAAAATTCGGCTTGTTTTCATGAGTTTTCTACATTTTAAAATTTTTAAGATTTCACATATTGCAACTTATTTTTATACAATCTAAAAATAAAAACGACCTGCAAAAACACGTAAATTTCTTGCAAATCGTTATAAATAGTATTTGGCAGTTTGACAAAAAATATTCAAATTTTGTCAACCATTTATTCTTCTTTTTTCAAAAAAATCTGTCAATACAAATAAACAAAAAATAAAAATATTTATAGGTCAAAGAAAGTCAAACTTTAAACGGTGGGTTAAACACTTTGAAAATTGTTTTTGTATTTTGTTTGATTGCTTATGACTTGATATATCAAAAAATCTAATCATATAAATAAGTCATATATAAATTAAATGTTTGTGGCAAATTCAAATAAATAAATTTTTGACCAAAATTAAAAATTTATACTATTTTTATTAAAATTTTAATATTTTTTTTAGTCGTCAGACATAGCACCAAGACTTTTTGCAATTTTTTCATACAAAAAAACACACCAAAATTGATGTGTTTTTCTGATATTTGCTTGGTTTTACCCTATTTCTTTGGCAAAATTCTGTCTTTTCCACCCATATATGGACGAAGCACCTCTGGGATTGTTACAGAGCCATCTGCTTGATAG
>USTJ01000036.1 GCA_900557585.1 uncultured Eubacteriales bacterium | reverse complement strand
TTTTGCTTTGCCAAAAGTTCTTGTTGTTTTGCAAGCATTTTTTCTTTGTCTTGCTTGTCATAGACAGCATATTCATCTTTGTCTGCCTCGTATTTTTTTATCCAAGCAAGGTCTTCTTTTGTCAATGTTTCTTTTTCAAGAAGAGCATCAAATTTTTCATGTTGTTTTTTCTCTGCACTTTTTCTTGAAAGAATCATTCCTTTGATGCAAAGATAAATCAAATATGATGCGATAGACGCAATTGCAAGACCAACTACCAAAGTGATTGCAAGTGAACCCCAAGAAGGAAGTTCTTCGGCAACCTCTGTTGCCCCGCCATTCGTTGAATGCATGTTCATGATATAAATTGCAGTAACAGCATAGAAGTTGTTCAAAAAGTGAATTAAAACTGTTGCCCAAATTGAGCCTGTATAAACAAAAACATAGCCCAAAATCACGCCCAAAATGAATTGGTGAATAGTTTGGTCTGGGCCACCATGCATGAGCATGAATATGAGTGCACTCATCAAAATTGCATAGGTTTTGCCTTTTTCACGCAAACCATTCAAAATTGTTGCTCTGAACAAAGTTTCCTCGAACACAGCAGGCACAACACACATTAAAAATACATATAAAATATAAATTCCAAAGTTTGGAATTGACATTGAGCCAATTGCAGAAGAATAGCCAAGTTTTTGAAGTGAATATACAAAAACGTTTGTAAGTGAGGAGAAGCCAAAAATGCAAATTGCAGAAACCGCAACGCACAAAAGTGCAACTTTCCAATCAAGTTTTTTGTTATAGGTTGTTGCTTTCACAAACTCAACATTTCGACTTGCCGAAACAATGAGCGATGCGACAATGAACACCGCCTCAACCAAAAATTGAGCAATATAGTAAAGCCATGCGTGCCCCAAAATCGACTCACGAAAAACTTGAATCAAAAGTGAAAAAATAAGTTGTAAAATAATGAAACAAACGCATGCAAAGCCTGCGTCGAACAAATCAAATCTTTTTCTTTTAAGTTTCTTTTCAATTATTGGTGCTTGTGTTTGATTTTCCATTTTCCTCTCCTATGAAAAATAAAAGTTGTTTCCTGGTTTGTCTTGTCTTGAATATCTCAAAAACACATCTTTTTCAAGAACAAAGCCTGCGTTTTCAAGTGCTTTTGCATTTGTAATATAGGCAATTTCAACAGTGTTTGTGTTTTCGGACAAGTGTGACAAAACAAAATATTTTGTTCCAAGTTTAGCAAGACTGACAATTGCCTTTGAACATTGTTCGTTTGACAAATGCCCATGCTCTCCCAAAATTCTTTGCTTTGTGATATATGGATATTTCGCGCAACCAAGAAGCACTTTCTTGTCGTGGTTCGACTCTATATAAACCAAATTGCTTTGTGCAATTTTTTCAAGAACATTTTCTGGCATAAAGCCAAGGTCGGTTGCAAAAGACACTTTTTTATCGCCACAAACAAACGAATAGCCATAGCAAACAATGCTGTCGTGTGGCAAGGCATATGGACGAACTGAAATGTCTCCAATTGTGAAATCATATCCTTTCATTTCAACAATTTTTCCGCGCACAGATTCTGGAATGTCTTTCAAAAATCCGTTTACGATTTCAGATGGAACATAGGCAATTGCATTGTATTTTTTCAAAAAGTTCACAAGGCAATGAATGTGGTCTGAATGTTCATGCGTAATTACAATTGCATCAATATTTTCTGCCTTTTCGTTCACCAGTTCAAGCCTTTTTTCAAGCGCAACCAAAGACAGCCCAACATCAAGAAGAACCTTAATTTTCCCCGAATCTATAAGTGTGCTGTTTCCTTTGCTCCCTGATGCTAAATTTACAACTCTCATCTTTTGCCTCATATAAATTTTATCACACTTTTTCAAGATTTGTAAACGATTTTGCCTATATTGTTCCAATAACAGTCTTGCCCGAAAGCCAACTGTCAAAAAAGCCCTCAATGTCCCTACGAGAAGTTTTTCGAAAAGATGCAATTAAACAATCGGTTGATGAAATTTTAAACTGATATTCTTGAAAATATTTCTTGAAACACAAAAGCAATTTTTTCTTTCCAACAATATCACGAAGCGCATCAAACATCAAAATACCCTTCACATAAATCATATATGAATATTCATATTCGCTGTTATACTCGTTCACTGGCAAAAGCATGCTTGTTTTTATTCCCTTCTCGGTGGTTTTCACAATGTCAGCATAAAGTGTATAAACCGAAAAAGCCTCGCTTACAAGTTCATCATATTTTGCCCCATATTCTGGATGAGCCTCGAAAAACAAAACCGAAGAATATTCTGCAAGCGACTCGTCTAGCCACGCCTCTTTAACTTGATTGTTCCCAACAAGACCATACCACCACTGGTGCGCAATTTCATGAGCAATCACTTTTGCTTTGTCAAACTTATCAGTAATTGTGTCTGAAATGATAACAAAGCAAGGATATTCCATTCCTCCATGAACAAAAGGCACTTTCACAATGTTTAAAACCGAATATGGATATTTCCCGAATGTTTTATTGTAAAACTCAAAAACTTTGGTTGCAGTTTGCAAATTTTGGTCAAAATCATCATCATTTTGGTATCCAACATAGCAAATTTGCGTTTTTGCCACCATTTTTGAAACAGTTTTGCAGTTTTGAAACATAGAAACCGCAAAATCACGCACCGCAAGTGCCGAAAGGGTGAAAATTTTATTATTTTGGACATTTTCTTCTTTTTTCACAACTCCAGAAGATGCCAAAGCATATTTGTCTGGAACCGTGATTTTAACATCATAATTTGCCATTTCACTATAAAATGAATCACCTGTTGAATAATAAGGATTGGTCACATATTCACCTTTTTCATAAACCGCAAGAATAGGAAAAAAGTTTCCAAGAGAAACTGTGCCATTATAATATCCAAGCCTATGAGTGCAACAAGCAAGTTTAACCGAAAACTCAATTTCAATGTTCACACTTTTTCCAGGTTCAAGCGGTTTTTCAAACTTAACGCAAAATGAGGTTTGACTTTGATTTGCATATATGAAAGATGTTGTTTTGTTATCAACTTTAACTTTTTCAATTGTTCCGTCTCCAAAATTTTCACCATTTGGAAAAACTTTCGCAAGATTTTTTGCGGTGTATGGTTTTATTCTCGAATCTTCTCTAAACGCGCGTGGATAAAAATTGAAACAAACATTTTCAAGAGTCACATCGGTGACATTCACAAAACAAACTTTTTCTTTTCCCGAAAGAGTTTTTGTTTCTTCATCAAAAGACGCTTCAATTTGATATGAAGACAAATTTTTTGAAACCTTTTTCAGAACATTTGCAAAACTACACCCCGAAAACAAAACCATTAAACAAACAGCAAAAAGGCAAGAACAAATTTTCAGCACTTTATTTTTCATATTATTTCCTCTTTTAAACATTATGTTTTAAAAGGTTTCAATATTCAAATTTCGCGTTACACAAAATTTGCATAAAAAAAGATTCAACCAAATGGTTGAACCTTTAAATTTTGTTTTACTATTTTGACATGTCATCTTCGTCATATGAACCAGAGCCATCGTTGCCGTCTTCTCTTTGTCCTGGACGTTGTGAACCACCAGAATTGTCTTGGTCTTTTTCTTCACCAGCAACAGGAGATGCAGTGTTTCCACCATTTCCTTTGTCGGCAGCTTCTTGACCTTTGTTTCCAGATTTTTGGTCTTCCAAATCACGAACTTTTTGTTCAAGGGTCTCTTTAACACCCATAAGTTCATTATATTTTCCTTCAAGTTCTCCAATTTGTAATTGAAGGTCTGAAATTGTTTTGCCTCTTTCTTCAAGTTCGCCAGAAAGCCTTGCGATTTCGTCGTTTGCAGATTTTGCAAGAGAACCAAGATATTCAATTGCACTGCTTACAGATGTAAAGTCTTTCATGGTTTTTGGTGAGCCGGCATTTTTCAAAGCAACTTCAACTGTTTCACCAAGAGAAGCAACTTCTCTGTCAAGGCTTGCTTGATAGTTTTTGCCAATGTCTTCAATTGCGTCTGCCAAAGTTTCATAATCTTCAAGAGTTTTATAGTCAACTTTGCCATCTTTCAAAACAACTTGACCGTTTGCATCCCTTTTCGCAATTTTGATAAAGTCTAATGTTGCACCAACTTGTTTTTCAACTGCTTGAAGTGCTACTGTGTTTTGCATTAAACCTTTCACAGTTGTTCCAAGTTCACCTTCAAGTTTTGAAACATCATATTCGCCGGTTTCTTCATTATAAATATCTTTAAGTTCAATGTTGTTATCTGCAAAAATCTTTACAACCATTGCATATGCTTGGTCAACTTCCTCTTTATGTTCGGCTTTTGTTCCAGAATAAACATCACCAATAATTTCATCAAGAGATTTTTCCTCGTCAAAGTCATAATCAAACATTTTGAGCGCACCTTTCGCTCTTCCGTTTTCTGCAAGAACATATTCATATTTTGTTTCAAAATCATTTCTTTGTTCACGAGTTTTTGCAAGGTTTGCACCAAGGGTAATATTTCCCGCAAGAGAAGCAGTAAGAAGAACCCCAGCAATAGCACCAAGGAAAATTTTTGATTTGACAAATCTTTTAACTTTTCCAAGGAAACTTTGGTCTTTATCAACTTTGGCGTCAAGATTATTGATTACAACTTGTTGTTTTTCAATAACACCTTTTTGTCTTTCAATTTCAACACTGTTCTTTTGGTTTTCAACGTTTACTCTATCAAGTTCTGCCACCAAACCACGAAGTCTTTGGTTTACAGTGATGGCAAACTTTCTTGGTTCTGCAATGTCAGCAGAAGTTTGCGCAAAAATTGAATCTTCAAATACTCTTTTCCCTGTTGCCTTGTCTATTGGGTTCACAAGTTCAAGAAGCATGCTTGCTTCACGCTCGCTGAAAACACTTGCGAGGTCTACCTTTGGAAGTTTTTTCGCCTCTGCGAGTTTTTGTTTAATATCGTCTGCAAGCACTTTATCAATCTTTCCTGATGCTGAATCAATAATTGTAGAAAGTCTATCAATTGCGTTATTTGTACCTTTAAATTCCATAATTCACTCCTTTATTCCTTTCGGAATATCGTTGTTTTTATTGTGATTATATTTTACCATTTTTTTATCAAAAAGTCAATACTAAGGCACCAATAAACGCGCATTTTAAACTCTTTGAAAACAAATAAATTTTAAAATATTTTTCAGCCACATTCAAACAACCAAAGTGGCACGAAAACCACAAGAATATACATCAAAACAAGCTCGCAAGTCAAACAATTTTCATAACAATTTCAAAGAAAGGCATAAAAAAATCCAGAGCACATTTTCAGTGTCTGGATTTTTGTTTTTTAAATATTAAAGAGAGTTTTCATCGGAATTGTCATAGTCGTTTGAACTGTCGTTGCCGTCTTCTCTTTGACCTGGACGAGGTGAACCACCAGTGTTGTCTTCACCAGCAACAGGGCCAACTTTTCCGCCATTGTCTTCTTTTCCTGAATTGTTTTGATCTTCGTTCGATTTTTCTTGATCTTTGATTTTTTGATTTAGATTTTCTATTTTATTATTGAGGCTGTCAATCTCGGCATATGCTTTATCGAGCAAGTCTCTTGTCTCTCCAAATTTAACTTCAAGTTCATCAATTTTATCATTCTTTTCATCAATCAAATCAATATATCCTTGGAATTTTTCATCACTTTCTTCAGCCAATTTGTCAATTGCTTTTTCAAGTGTTTCGAAATCTCTTGAAGAATATACAGTTCCGTCTGCTTTTTTAATTCCAGTTACAGCAAATGCATTGTCGATTGATTTTGCAACTGAATCTTTGAGTTGTTCATATTTTTCGCTATATGCATTTTCAATGTCTGTGATAGCATCAGCATAGTTTGCATAGTCGGTTGCAGATTTATAAACTGTTTCACCATTTTCATTGGTCTTTGTAACGCCAAGTGCTTTGAATGATGCATCAATTTTGTCTTGAATTTGTTTCAAATGATTTGCATTGTTAAGAGCACCTTTAACAATTGCTGAAACATCTTTATCAAATTTGCTTGTGTCAAGATTTCCATTTTCATCAACAAGTTCTTCTGGGTTGATTCCAAGATCTTCAAGAAGGTTTGCAAAATGGAGATATGAACTCATAACTTCGTTTGCAATTGAATTTTTCTTGTCTTCTTGGAAAGCATCATAAACATCTTTAACAATTCCTGAAAGAGTTTTTCCGTCATCAACTTCATAACCAAGACCACGAAGTGTTTGTTTCATGTCGGCAATTTCTTGTTTCAAAGATGCTTCATCTTGACTTGCTTTTCTTTCAAGGAAAACTTGAACGGTGATAACGTTTCCGTTTTCATCTTTCATGCCTTCTTGATAGCCAAGTCTTTCAGCAAGGCCTTTAATAGAGTTGATAAATGCTTGTTGCTCCGCAATTGTTTGATCTTTGCTTTCATTTTCCGCATAAATTGATGCAATATTTCCTCTGAGATCTCTATTTGCAACTCCTTGGGCAATATTTAATCCAAGAGAGGTTGCCAAAAGCGCAACACCCAAAGTTATTGCAGCAAAAATCATCACTGTCTTTTTTGTTTTCTTTTTAGGTTTTTGTTGATTGTTTACAACAACATTGTGTTGCTCGTCTCTGTTTGCAATTTCTTTTGAAAGTTGTTCTCTTTCTGCTTCAAGTTCAGCAATTTTTGCTTTGTCTTTTTCTGCTTGCATTCTAGCGTTTACAAGTTCAAGGCAAGCCAAATTTACAGAATATCTAAGTTTTTCAGCATTTGCAATGTCTTCTGCACTTTTAACGCATTCGTCAAGATTATAGGTTCTTGTACCATCTTCTTTATATGGGTTAAGACCATTTACAATGTCTTCTGCTTGTTCACTTGTTGCAAGAGAAGCAAGTTCAATTCCAACTGCT
>USTJ01000035.1 GCA_900557585.1 uncultured Eubacteriales bacterium | reverse complement strand
GCGCCAGCACTTGCAACCGCATCTATTGGTGTTTCGATGGGTGGTGTTGGAAGTGATGCAGCAATTGAAACTGCCGATGTTGTTCTTATGACAGACAATCCAAAACAACTTGTTGATGCGGTTAAAATTGCAAAAAAGACAAGAAAAATCACTTTTGAAAACATTGTTTTCATCATGGCAATAAAGATTGCAGTTTTGGCACTTTCTGCATTTGGTTTTGCATCAATGTGGCTTGCGATTTTTGCCGATGTTGGTGTTTGTTTGCTTGCAGTTTTGAATTCGCTTCGTGTTTTGATTTTGCCAAAAGAAAAATCCGAAAAACAAGAAAAAACAAAGAAATCAAAAACCAATAACAAAGCAGAAAAATAGAAAAAATTTGAAAAGAGCGCTTGTCGCTCTTTTTCTTATGATAAAAGCAGATGTTACTTTATTATAAGAAACACTTGCTATTTTGCCATAAGTTTGCTAAAATATGTCGCATAAAAAGGGGAAAAATATGTCATATAACATTAAAAACGAACTCGCAAAATATCTTGAAAAAGCATTTGAAGATTTGGGGCTTGACAAGGCGGATATCATGGTTTCATATTCAAACAAACCAGAAATTGCTGACTATCAATGCAACAGTGCTTTTTCAGTTGCAAAAAAACTTGGGAAAAATCCTATTGTGCTTGCAAACGAAATTGTTTCTGCACTTGGAAACATGAATGGAGAATATGAGGCTTCTGTTTGCGCTCCTGCATTTATCAACTTTAAAATGACAAACAAACTTTTGTCAAAGGTTGCAACAATTGCGCTTGAAAATGAACAAGAACTCATTTCAAAACCAGAAAAGAAACAAACCGTTGTGTTTGACTATGGCGGAGCAAATGTTGCAAAAGAACTTCACATTGGGCACCTTCGTTCTCCAATCATTGGCGAGGCACTTTGCCGTCTTCATCGTTTGATGGGCAATAATGTTATTTCAGACACCCACCTTGGCGACTGGGGGCTTCAAATGGGGCTTACTGTTGCACAACTTGAAGACGATGGCTATCTTGAAGGATATTTCAAAAGAGGCGAGAACAAACAAATTACTCTTGACACTCTCAACGAAGAATATCCAAAAGCATCAATCAGAAAGAAAGAAGATGACGCATTCAAGCAAAAAGCCGAAAAATATACTCTTGCAATTCAAAGAAAACAAGAACCATTTTTCACAATTTATCAAGACATTCGTGCTCTTTCAGTTGAAAAAATCAAAGCAAACTATTTGACTCTTGGTTGCAAATTCGACTTGTGGTATGGCGAAAGCACTGCATACCCATATATCGACCGAACAATCCAAATTTTCAAAGATAAAGGGCTTGCAAGAACAAGCGAGGGCGCTTTGGTTGTTGATGTTGCACTTCCAGGCGAGAACATTCCAATTGAAAAGAAAAATGAAGACGATGTTCAAAGATATAAAAATCCAATGCCACCAGTAATCATTAAAAAACATAACGATGCCGATGTTTATGCAACAACCGACATTGCGACAATTTTGATGAGAAATGAGCAGTTTCATCCAGACAAAATTATATATGTTGTAGATGCTCGTCAGGCTCAACATTTCACGCAAGTTTTTCGTGCTTGCAAACTTTCTGGAATTTCACCCGAAAACCAAGAACTTGTTCATGTTGGTTTTGGAACCATTAACGGAAAAGATGGAAAACCTTTCAAAACAAGAGAGGGAACAACCATTAAACTTGAAGATATCATCAACCTTATAACTGGAAAGGCAACGGAACGTCTTGTTGAAAATGGAATGGGCGAAAATCGTGAACTTGCACTTCAAATTGGTGTTGGCGCAATGAAATATGGCGACCTTTCAAACATTGTTTCAAAAGACTATGTTTTCGACCTGGATAAATTCTCATCTTTCGAAGGAAAAACTGGACCATATATCCAATATACCGGAGCAAGAATCAACTCTCTTTTGGAAAAAGCAAATGAAAATGGCGGAGAAATTTCTGTTTCTCTTCCAGAAGAAAGAAACATTGTGCTTTCAATGCTCAAAATGTTTGACAGTTTTACCTCTTGCTATCAAGATAACAGCATGAACGCCTTGGCTCTTTCGGTTTATAACCTTGCAAGCAGTTATTCTCAATTTTATAACAATGTCAAGGTTTTGAAAGAACCAGACCAGGCAAAAAGAAAAAGTTATATCAGTTTGTCAAAAGCAGTTTTAAAAGCAATTTCGCTTGGGCTTGACACTCTTGGAATTGAAACTCCAAAGAGAATGTAGGTGAAAAATGGAAAATCAAAAGCCTAAAATGTTGCTTCATTCTTGCTGTGGACCTTGCTCATCTGCGGTTATCATGGCGCTTAAAGATGACTATGACATTACTGTTTTATATTACAATCCAAACATCTATCCAGAAGAAGAATATCTTCACCGCAAAAGAGAACAAATCAAACTGATTGAAAGTGTGAACAAAGAAGGGGAGAACATCAAATTTCTAGACTGCGAATATGACCCAGAAACCTATGAAAGGTTTGTTTGTGGATTGGAAAATGAAAAAGAGGGTGGAGCCCGTTGCACAAAGTGTTTTTGGCTTCGACTTGAAAAAACTGCAAAAATTGCAAAGAAAAAAGGACTTACATTACCAGTGATATATAACACAAACGGTTATGAAAATGTGGAAACAATACAGGCATTGAACGGATTTGTGGACGTTTATTTACCAGACTTAAAATATTACTATGATGAACTTGCTACTAAATATTCAAAAGCACCAAATTACTTTGAAATAGCAACAACAGCAATACTAGAAATGATAAAACAAGTTGGAAAGCCAGAATTTGATGAAAAAGGACTGATAAAAAAAGGAGTAATAGTCAGACATCTAGTATTGCCAAACTATATACAAAATTCTAAACATATTTTGAAATGGCTAAAAGAAAATGTAGAAACAAAGGCATATGTAAGCGTAATGGCTCAGTATTTCCCAACATATAAAGCAAAAGAAGATGAAAAGATTAATAGAAAATTAACAAAAAAAGAATACTCAGAAATAGAAAAATATTTGTACTTGCTAAATATAGAAAATGGATATATGCAAGACTTGGGAAAACATGAAGAAGAGTATGTACCAGAATTTTAATTTGACACAATCAAAGAAATAGAATATAATGCGTAAATGATACTAAGAAAAGAGGAATAAAAATGGCAGTATATAAATGCAAATATAGAATAGGATTTACAGACATCTATAAAAATAATGAAATAAATAACAGAGCTATAATAAAAATACTAGAAAATGCAGGCGGAATGCACTCGGATTCTATAAAATGTGGTTATAGTGATGTAGAGAGAACGGGCAGGGGCTGGGTAATTCTGGCTTGGAAAATTAAAGTTCTATCAAGACCTAAATACAACACAGAGGTTGAAACGCATACTTGGGTAAGAGATATAAACAAAATATTTACATATAGAGATTACGAAATATATGATGAATATGGAAAACTAGCTGTTATAGCAACTTCAAAATGGGCAATGATAGATACAAAACGTGGAAAAATTGCAGAAATAACACCTGAAATAGAAAAGGATTATAATCCAGAAGAAAAATCAGTTTTCGAAGAGAGAAAAATAGATAAATTAACAGAGCCAGATACAGTAATTTTGAAAAAGGATTGCTCTGTATTAAGGGGAGATATAGACATGAATGCACATGTTCATAATATAAACTATTTGAACTATGCATACGAAACCTTTCCAGATGAAGTATATGAAAACAATATATTTAACAACATAGAAATAATGTATAAAAGACAAATAAAGCTAGGAGATAAAATAGTTTGTCTATACACAAAAGAAGAAAACAAACACATAGTAACAATAAAGTCAGAAGATGAAAAAACTCTTCACGCAATAGTAGAATTATATTAAACAAAAACGCTTCCATTATTGGAAGCGTCAATTTTATTTATTAACAATCATTGGACCAATATTTGTAACAGTACCAGCACCGATAGTTAACACTATATCGTTAGGCATAACCCTGTCTCTAATATATTTAGCAATGTCCTCAAAATCAGACATATAAATAGCAGGTTTGCCTATTCTATTAAGATTAATTTGATTTACCAAATCTTGAGGAGAAACCCCAACAGTGTTTGTTTCTCTTGCTGCATAAATGTCAGTAATTATGATATTGTCGAAACCAACCAATGCGCTAGCAAAGTCATTTAATAAATTCTTAGTCCTGCTATAAGTGTGAGGTTGGAAAACAACCCAAGACCTATTGTACTTTTTCTTCTTCATTGCTTCGTAAACTGCCTTAATTTCAGTTGGATGATGACCATAATCATCATAAATAGAAGCACCATTGCTATTTCCTACAAACTCAAACCTTCTATGAGCACCGGTGTATTTTAAAAGTCCATTCTTTATAGTTTCTTTATCAATTCCGTATTCATGACAAGTAGCAATACAAGCAAGAGCATTGTAAACATTGTGCATTCCTGGAACAGAAAGTTTGATGCTCTTATAAAAAGTGTTATTTCTATATACATCAAAAAGTGGAAATCCATTATTATCAAATGTAATATTTTTAGCAGTAAAATTAGATTTCTCGCTATTAATTCCAAAAGTTACAATCTTTGCATCAGTATTTTTGTACAAATCAACTGAATTAGAATCATCTGCATTTAATACTAATAAACCATCACTTGGTAACAATTTTACAAACTTAACAAAAGCATTTTTTATATGCTCTAAGTCCTTAAAATAATCCAAATGGTCGTTATCAACATTTAATATAATCTCTGTCTTTGGATGGAACTTCAAAAAGCTCTCAACATACTCACAAGATTCAAGTATGAAAATATCGCTGTTTCCAACTCTGTTATTACCATTAATTTGCTTCAAAATGGCTCCAACCTGAACACTAGGATCTTTATGTGCTTCTAAGAAACAAACTGAAATCATAGAAGTTGTAGTTGTCTTTCCGTGAGTTCCAGAAACACAAATAGTATTTCTAAAAGCCTTTGTTATAAGACCTAAAAAAGTTGACCTTTCCATTAATTCAATGTGTAATCTTTCGGCTTCTTGATATTCAATGTCATTCTTCGAGATAGCAGCACTATAAACTACCAAATCAGCTTTTCTCAAATTATCTAAATCGTGCCCGATTGTGACAGGTATATTTTCAGCTATCAGCTTATCAACTAATTCAGAAGGATTAGCATCAGAACCAGTTACATAGATACCCCACTTCTTTAAGATAGTGGCGATACCGCTCATACTTGTTCCGCCTATTCCTAGCATATGTATATGTTTGTATTTCTTTAATTCATCAATATGAACCATTAATACGCACCCCTTTGCATAAATTTACTTCGTATATTATATACTTAAAAAACAACTTTTTCAATATCAAAAGCAAATATATTGCACATAATCAAACAAAATAAAAGAAAAAAATGTTTTACTTTAATATATTCGAAGGAAATAAATATGTGAATTGCGTATAGGTAAAAATTTTTTTATTTTTTTGTAAAAAGAGAAGGAAATTGTAAGAAAATGGAGAATAATAATATATGTACATACACAAGTGTACAAATAAAAAAACATTGGAAGGCGGTGCTCACATGGAAGTCACAGAAGTACGTATCAAAAAAGTTAATTCAGGAAATAAAATGAAAGCTGTTGCACAAGTAACATTTGATCAAGAATTTGTTGTTCATGACATCAAAGTTATAGAAGGAAGAAACGGTCTATTCATAGCTATGCCTAGAAAAGAAAAAAATGGAACCTTTAAAGATATAGTTCATCCAATCAATCAACCAACAAGAGATAAGATTGCAAACGCTATATTAAAAGCTTATGATGAAGCTGAAGATCCAGAACCAGTTTCTGAAACACCAGCCGAATAAAAAGCATAATAAAAGAAAATATTGAGACCTACTTGTAGGTCTCTTATGCATGTACTACCAATATTATTGGTAGTATTTTTGTATGTAGACATTAAAATTCGTAAAAAAGCATATAATCAACAGAAGATACTTGCAAAGCAGAGAAAAGTATGTTAGAATACTAAATGGCAAAGAAAGTGGGGATGGATTTGCAGGATACAAGAAATAAAGACATAAATGAAAAAAGAATAGGCTATAATAAATACATAGCACATCAAAAAGCTGGATACGAAGTGACAGCAAGTTTAGTTGGTTACATGATAGAACAACTAATAAATAGAAACGAAATAAACAGTGATGTTTCAATTTCAGGTAGATTAAAAAGTTTCAAATCTGCCTCGGAAAATGACCCTAAAAAAGGACTAATCGATTGCTTTGGAATAAGAATTGTAGCTAAAACTCAACAAGACTTAGAGAAAATACAAGAAGCAATAGCGCAGATGTTTGAAGTAGAACTTACAAGACAACATGGAACAGATGGAAAAGAAAGATATGACGCAAAACATCAATTTATAGTATTGAAAAAAGAAAACATATCAATGATAAAAAAAGAACCACACGAAATGCCATTAGTAGAAGTACAATACTGGACAAGAGAATTAGAGAAAATGTGTGTTGGTGGGGAACTTGCATATGCAAAATACAAAAACAAAGATTTGCAAGGAATTTTTGAATTGTACAAAAAGAACCCAAAAGCTGTATTTGAACAGTTACCTACATGCTATGAAATAAAAGGAAGAAATGTAAGACAATTAGAACATGAGGAAACATTATTTAAAATGTATCCAGAATTAAAGAAACCAGAAGCAGAGCCAGAAATATAAAAATAACAGCTATCTAAAAATTAGATAGCTGTTATTTTGGTCTTTGAAAAAGTTTTCTAATGAATTGAAAATAACTCGATATTTGGCAAAATAAAACAAAGGAGTTTGAAAGGAAAAATACTTTCAAACTCCTTTAGGATTAATGAATACGACCAAATAAATTTTTTAATTGAATATGTTATTCAATTAAAACT
>USTJ01000034.1 GCA_900557585.1 uncultured Eubacteriales bacterium | reverse complement strand
CGCCGGTGTTACAATTGACGACATTGATGCAATTGCCGTGACCTATGGTGCGGGTCTTCTTGGCGCACTTATTGTTGGTGTGAACTTTGCAAAAGCGCTTGCCTATGCAACCAAAAAGCCACTTAATGCAGTGAACCATATCGAGGGGCACATTGCGGCAAACTATATTGAACACAAAAATCTTGAACCGCCATTTGCCTGCTTGATTGTAAGTGGCGGACACACTGCACTTTGCAAAATGGAAACCTATCTCAGCCGTTCACTTATTGGTACCACAACCGACGATGCAATTGGCGAGGCGTTTGACAAAGTTGCTCGTGAGTGTGGGCTTGAATATCCGGGTGGGCCAAATGTGCAAAAACTTGCCCTTTCGGGAAAAAAGAACATTACATTTATCAGTAAACCACATGAGAAACTTAAAGATTTCAACTTTTCATATAGCGGACTTAAAACCGCAGTTATAAACTATATCCACAATAAAAAACAACGTGGCGAAGAAGTGAACTATGCCGATGTTTGTTGCTCTTTCCAAGAAGAAGCAGTTTCACAAGTTGTGTTCAAAGCGGTTGAGGCTTGCAAGAAATATAACCTTAAAACCCTTGTGCTTGCTGGGGGAGTAAGTGCAAACGCTCGTCTTCGCGAAATGGCAACCGAAGAAGGGAAGAAAGCGGGCATCACTGTTTTATATCCACCTCTCAAACTTTGCACAGATAATGCAGCAATGGTTGCCTCTGCTGGATATTATTCTTTCATCGAGGGCAAAAACCTTGCAGACCCACTTACTCTTGCGCCATCATCGGTTGTGAAACTATAATTTATATATAATACAAGAGAAAAAAAATAACAAAAAAATAACAAAATCGTGCTTGACAACAACGCACCCGTGTGTTATTATAATAAAGCACTATCCTTCGGGGGTGTTTTTTTAGGAGTAAAATTATGAGAACCAAGATTACACTTGAATGCACAGAATGCAAACAAAAGAACTATGATAACTATAAAAACAAAAAGAATGATCCAGACCGAATCACTTTGAATAAGTATTGCAGATTTTGCAAAAAGCACACCGCTCACAAAGAAGCAAAATAATTTATAAGGGAGATACACTATGGCAAAAGTAGAAAAAACTCTTGCAAGCAATACTACCGAAGTTAAAGAAGTAAAGAAAGACAAACAAGCAAAAGCAAAAAACAAAAAGGTGAAGAATGCAAACGCTCAACCAAAACGCTCTCGTGTTAAAGAGACAATGGGTGAACTTAAAAAAGTTTCTTGGCCTACTTTTGGCAAGACAATGAAACAAACAGGAATGGTTATTTCTGTTGTTTTGATTTTCACACTTGTTGTTCTTGGAATTGACAGCCTTCTTGGTTGGCTTCTCAAACTCATCACCAACATTTAATTTTTAAAAAGGAAAGAAGTGAAAAATGAGTTATAATGAAATTTTAAAAGAAGAGCCAAAGTGGTATGTGCTTCACACATTCTCTGGCTATGAAAACATGGTTCAAGAAAACCTTTACAAAACAATTGAAAACAACAACCTTCAAGACTTTATTGTTGAAGTTCGCATTCCAATGGAAGATGCCATTGAAGAAAAGAACGGAAAAAAGAAAGTTGTTCAAAGAAAAATGTTTCCTTGCTATGTTCTTTTGAAAATGAGATACACCGACGACCTTTGGCACACAATTGTAAACACTCGTGGTGTTACAGGTTTTGTTGGCCCTGCGGGAAGACCTCTTCCACTCACCGATGAAGAAGTAAGAAAAATGCGTCTTGAAAAAGTTGCAATTGATCTTAAAGTTGATGTTGGAAACAAAGTTAAAGTTGTTTCTGGCCCACTTGAAGGTTTTGTTGGCGATGTTCTTTCAGTTGACCAAGCAGAACAAAAATGCAAAGTTTCAGTTGAAATGTTTGGAAGACAAACACCAGTTGATCTTGACTTTGCACAAATCGAAATCATTTAATCTCGGACTCATATCCATATATAACGCATGTGCATGTGCACGCGCGAGCCAAAACAGTTGGCAAAACATTTGGTTATTCGCATTTGAGCCTAGGGGTGAAAATGCTGATAATAATGTGGGAGAGATGAGAATTCTCACACTACACCACAGAAAACACTATATATATTGAAAAAAGGAGAAAAATTATGGCACCAGTAAAGAAAATTACAGCCGTTGTTAAACTTCAACTCAATGCCGGAAAAGCAACCGCAGGTCCTCCTGTTGGTTCATCACTTGGTCCTCACGGAATCAACATTCCTGCATTCGTTAAAGAGTTTAACGAAAAAACAGCATCACAAGAAGGATTCATTATCCCTGTTGAGATGACAATTTATCAAGACCGTTCATTCACTTTCGTTTTGAAAACCCCACCAGCTGCGGTTCTCATCAAGAAAGCAATCGGAATTGAATCAGGTTCAGGAAAACCAAACACAACAAAAGTCGGAAACATCACAAAAGAACAAGTTCGCAAAATTGCAGAAACAAAAATGAAAGACCTCAATGCGAACGATGTTGAAGCAGCAATGCGCATGATCGAAGGAACAGCACGCTCAATGGGCGTTGTTGTTGTAGACTAGTCAAGGAGGCTCGCTATGAAACACGGAAAAAACTATAACGCATCAGCAGAAAAAATCGAGCACCTTAAACTTTATGATGTTAACGATGCTCTTAATCTTGCAGTAGAATCTGCAAAAGCAAAATTTGACGAATCAATCGAAATTCACATTAAACTTGGCGTTGACCCTAGAAACGCAGATCAACAAGTTCGTGGATCAGTTGTTCTTCCAAACGGAACTGGTAAATCAAAGAAAGTTCTTGTAATTGCAAAAGGCGACAAGGCTGACATTGCAAAAGCAGAAGGCGCAGATTTCGTTGGCGCAGAAGAAATGATTGACAAAATCATGAAAGAAAACTGGCTTGGATTTGACGCATGTATCACAACCCCAGACATGATGGGACTTGTTGGTCGTGTTGCGAGAGTTCTTGGACCTCGTGGTCTTATGCCAAACCCAAAAAGTGGAACTGTAACTCCTGACGTTGCAAAAGCAATCAAAGATATCAAGGCTGGTAAAGTTGAATATCGTCTTGACAAATTTGGTATCATCCACTGCATCATTGGTAAAAAGAGTTTCGGGGTTGAAAAACTTCGTGAAAACCTTGACACTTTGATGGACGCTATCATCAAAGCAAAACCACAAGCAGCAAAAGGACAATATATCAAATCTGTTTCTGTTGCAAGCACAATGGGACCTGGAATCAAAGTTAAATTCTAATTTTAAAAAGCATGAAATTTTTCATGCTTTTTTTATTACATAAATCACGATTTTGCCTTTCATATTTTTTCTTGTATATATCAATATATATAACAAATCAAAATTCGTGTTAGTGAAAGAAAATATGGGATTTTTTTATTGCGCGAAAAAAATATTAAAATTTGTCAAAATATTTTCAAAAAACTCTTGACACGCACCCGTGTGTATAGTACAATAAATAGGCTGTAATTTGGGAAGATGCGGAAGGTTACTCATGAGCCTTGATTGAGAGAACTTTCGTTGACAAGTCAAAACACGATTTTGGCGACAGGCAGAAGTGGCAAGTGTTATCCAATGGCTTACAGTTTGGAGTCCACTTCACCGTGCTTGGTTATATATACTTGGAGGTTAAAACATGGCAACACAAAAAATCAGAATTAAGTTAAAAGCTTATGACCACAACCTTGTTGATGAATCTGCTGCAAGAATTGTGGAAACTGCTAAAAAAGCAGGTGCAAAGGTTTCAGGACCTATTCCTATGCCAACTGAAAAAGAAGTTGTAACAATTCTTCGTTCAGTGCACAAACATAAAGATTCAAGAGAACAATTCGAAATGAGAACACATAAAAGGGTTATTGATATTTTCAATCCATCATCAAAGACCGTTGATTCACTTATGAAAATCGATCTTCCAGCTGGCGTTGATATCAATATCAAATTATAAGGTCGGAGGAAGTGAAAATTATGAATAAAGCGATATTGGGCAAAAAAATTGGCATGTCACAAATTTTTACAGATGCCGGTCAAGTTATTCCAGTAACTGTTGTTGAAGCTGGCCCTTGCCAAGTTTCACAAATCAAAACAAACGAAAAAGACGGATACAATGCAGTTCAACTTGCTTTTGTTGATAAGAAACAAAATCAAGTTACAAAACCAGAAGCAGGACACTTCAAAAAAGCAAACATTGCTCCAAAGAAATATTTGAAAGAATTCAAAATTTCAGCAGAAGGTCTCAATCTTGGAAGTGAACTTAAATGCGATGTATTCACAGTTGGCGACAAAGTTGACGTTTCAGGTTTTACTCGCGGTCACGGTTTCTCTGGCGTTATCAAAAGATGGAACGCTCATGGACTTGATGCAAGCCATGGTATTGGACCTGTTCACCGTTCACCTGGTTCACTTGCTGCTAACTCAGACCCATCAAGAGTTTTCAAAAACAGAAAACTTCCTGGTCAATACGGTAACGAAAAAGTTACAATTCAAAATCTCGAAATTGCAAAAGTTGATGTTGACAGAAATCTTCTTTTCATCAAAGGAGCAATCCCTGGTGCAAAAGGTGCTGTTGTAACAATCTGCTCAGCAGTTAAGGCATAAGGCAGGAGGAAAATATTATGCAGACTAAACTTTATAACATTAACGGCGAAGAAGTTGGCAAACTTAGTCTTAGCGATCAAGTTTTCAAAGCGCCTTATAATGAAGCTCTCATTCACCAAATCATTGTTGCATATCTTGCAAATCAAAGACAAGGCACAAAGAGCACTCTCACCAGAAGCGAAGTTCGCGGTGGTGGAAGAAAACCTTGGAAACAAAAAGGAACCGGAAATGCTCGTCAAGGATCAATCCGTGCTCCACAATGGATCAAGGGTGGAGTTGTATTTGCTCCAAAACCAAGAGATTTCTCAAAGAAAGTTAACAAGCAAATGAAACGCGCTGCATTTGTTTCAGCAATTTCAACTTGCCTTGCAGAAAAATGTCTTGTTGTTGTTGACGCTCTCGAATTCGCAGAGCCAAAAACAAAAGAAATGGTTTCTGTTTTGAACAATCTCAAACTTGACAAAAGAGTTACAATCGTTACTAACGGTGTAAACCAAAACGTTGTTTTGTCAGCGGCTAACCTTCCTCTTGTGAATGTTACAACTGCTGATCAACTTAACACCTATGACATTGTAGTTTCAGACAAACTCCTTGTAACAAAGGATGCTATCAAAGCAATTGAGGAGGCTTGCAAATAATGACTAATCATGACATTATCAGAAGACCTATCCTTTCTGAAAAGAGTTATGGCGACATTGCAAACAAGAAATATACTTTCGAAGTTGCAAAAGAGGCAAACAAAACTCAAATCAAGAAAGCAGTTGAGGAAATCTTCAAAGTTAAAGTAGAAAGCGTAAACATTTCAAATGTATACGGAAAAATTAAAAGACAAGGAAAGCACGAAGGACTTACTGGTTCATATAAAAAGGCTATCGTTCAACTTACAGCAGATAGCAAAACCATTGAATTCTTTGATAGTTTATCATAATAGAGGGGAGATATAATTATGGCATTAAAAAGATTTAAGCCGATAACCGCTGGTACAAGAGGAAAAACTTCTCCATCTTTCGAAGAAATTACAACCTCTACTCCTGAAAAATCTCTTCTTGCTACAAAGAAGAAATCAGGTGGAAGAAACCATGCTGGAAGAATCACAGTTCGTCACATTGGTGGCGGAAACCGTCAAAAATACAGAGTTATCGATTTTAAAAGAGATAAAGACAATGTTCCTGCAAAAGTTGCTTCAATTGAATATGATCCAAACAGATCAGCATATATTGCACTTTTGAACTATGCAGACGGTGAAAAAAGATACATCCTTGCTCCTGTTGGCCTTAATGTTGGCGACACAGTAATGAGCGGAGCAAACGCAGAAATTAAAGTTGGAAACACACTTGCACTTGACAACATTCCTGTTGGTTCAGTTGTTCACAACATTGAATTCCATCCAGGTCGTGGTGGTCAAATTGCAAGAAGTGCTGGAATCTCTGCACAATACATGGCAAAAGAAGGCAGATATGCAACACTTCGTATGCCATCTGGCGAAATGAGAAAAGTTCTTGTAACTTGCCGTGCAACAATCGGACAAGTTGGAAACGTTGAACACGAAATTGTTTCTCTTGGTAAAGCCGGAAGAAAACGTCATATGGGCGTTAGACCAACCGTTCGTGGTTCTGTTATGAACCCAGTTGACCACCCACATGGTGGTGGTGAAGGTAAATCACCAGTTGGACATGCTGGTCCTATGACTCCTTGGGGTAAACCTGCAATGGGTTATAAGACTCGTAAAAAGAAAAATAATACTGATAAGTTTATTGTTAAACGCATCAATTAGGAGAGGAAATTATGAGTAGAAGTGTTAAAAAAGGTCCTTTCGTTGCAGAATCTCTTGTAAAAAAGATTGACGCAATGAACGAATCGCAAGAAAAACATGTTGTAAAAACATGGTCTCGTTCATCAACTATCATTCCTTCAATGGTTGGACATACCGTTGGCGTTTATGATGGAAGAAAACATGTTCCAGTTTATATTTCCTCTGAAATGGTTGGATATAAACTTGGAGAATTTGCTCCAACAAGAACTTTTAAAGGTCATAAAGGAGCAAAAACAACAACAACTGCACCAGGAGGAAAGAAATAATGGCAACAAGAATGCGTGAAAAAGCAATTGCAAGAAAAGAAAACGCAGTTGCTATCTGCCACGGTGCTACCGGAAAAGGAAATGACCAGATCCGTTTCGAGCTTGGTATCAAAGCTCTTGCTCCGGACATCAAAATCATCGCTCCATGGCGTATGACAGATCTGTGGACCATGCAGTCCCGTGAAGATGAGATCGAGTTCTGTAAAGCTCACGGCATCACTCTTCCGTTCGATGCAAGCCACAGCTACAGCCGTGACAGAAACTTATGGCATATCAGCCATGAAGGTCTGGAACTGGAAGATCCTTCACAGGCTCCAAATTATGACAATATGCTTGTTTTAGGTGTTACACCTGAGAAAGCCCCTGATAAAGAAACAGAAGTTACCATGACATTTGAGCAGGGTGTTCCGAAAACTCTCAACGGAAAGGCAATGAAAGTTTCCGAGATCATCACTGAGCTGAACAAACTTGGCGGCGAGAACGGTATCGGTATCGTTGACATCGTTGAAAACCGTGT
>USTJ01000033.1 GCA_900557585.1 uncultured Eubacteriales bacterium | reverse complement strand
ATGAATGTTGAAGTTGTTTCAACCAAGTTCAGTGAAGGTTACAAGTTCGGTGCAGGCGTTATCGTTGCATTTGTAACTTCTACCCTTTCTTTCGGAAGCCTTGTTACAAAAAAACTTATGAAGGCTTAGTGCGAAAAATAGAAAGCCAAGCAAAGTTCACCTTTGCAAGGCTTTTTTTCATGCGAAAAAATTGATATTTCCGTTTCATTTTAAAATAAAAACCACGCAATGTTCTTGGTCTATTGGGTTTTATTAGTATTTTATCAAACAATAAATCAATCTCGCTTCAAAGCGTAATTTTGGGCTTATTCCTTATACTCTATCACCATATTTTTCTTTTTAAATCAACCAAAATAAAAAATCCCACTTTCACCGTGAGATTTTTATTTTTATAAAGCATAAATTCAATTTTATAACATGTTCAACAACTAATCAAATTCATGTTTGCAACGCTTTTTAAACCACATTAACTGAATATAACTTTCTTCAAAGCTTCTTCAATTCTGATTTATAATGTTTTCCACAACTAATTTTTTGCAAATTTACGAAGTTATCAAAACCAATTTTAGTGTTTCAGGCATTATTTTTAGTGCTTTTATTTCTTTTCCACACCCTCTTCCAAGGTTGCTTCAACCGAGGTTTTTCCGTCGTCACTCATTTGAACTTTGTGAATGATTGGCTTCCACTCAACCGTTCTTTTAAACATTGCGGTGACATAGATTGGAACATAGCTAGCCCAATAAAATGGACTCATCAAGCAACATATCAAAGAGTTTTTCATTGTAATGTTTGTGTGCTTTCTTTCCGCAATCAACATTACCATTGAATAGAGCACAAAAAACAAATACATTGCGCCAACAACTGTGATAAACGCTCTCCAAACCGGCCAAGCATATGCCGAGCCAATGCAAGAGCCAACAATTGCAAGAACAAATGTGAAAAGCGTGTATAGAATTGTTGTTGCAATCAATCCCATAACCGGCAAAATGCTGAAAACATATTCAAATTTGTTCAAGCGTTTCTCTCTATCAAAAATCACGCTTTTGATAAGTTTTTTGTTATATTTTTTGTTTACTTGGCTATATCCTTTGCACCAGCGAAGGCGCTGATTCCAACTTGTTTTCAGGCTTGTTGGTTGCTCGTCATAATATTCGGCATATTCGTTATAGGTGCTTTTAATGTTGTGAAGAGTTGAATAGGTTGAAATCTCATAGTCTTCGGTAAGGGTGCAAAAATCCCAACCGCCAAGTTCTTCCAAAATGTCAGAAGCAATATAAAATCCAGTTCCGCTTACAACAACATTTCTGTTGAAGCGTGCTTTGCTTTTGTTTTGAAAGGTGTTTATCATTGAAAATGTAAGTGCACTGCAAGACGCAACCCAGCCACCATTCCAGTTTTTGCTGTTGCGATAGCCAAGGCAAAGTTTATAGCCCATATCAAAACACTTGTTCATTTCCATGATAAAGTTCTTGTCAAGAACATTGTCGGCATCACAAATGAAAAATGCTTCATATTTTTCGTTAGATGCAAAAATGTGTTTTATGACCTCGTCCAAAGCATAGCCTTTACCCTTGTTTTCAAGATGCTTCCTTACAAATACTTCAACATTTTCATAGTTTTTGCAAATTTCGCAAGTTGGGTCGGATTCTTGTTCAACAACAACAAAAGTTTTGAGCAAATCTTTATTATAATTTTGATTTTTGATGGAATCAAGAAGCCCAGCAATAACCTTGCTTTCGTTTCTTGCAGGAATTATGATTGCATATTTATGGTCTTTTTTTGCATCTGGAAATCTTTTTGATGGAAAAAGTCCAAAAATGTGATAAATGATTTTTTGAATCAACAAAACACCACAAACTGCAAGCAAAATATAGAAAATAATATTTCCAACATGAAAAATCTGATGATACATTTTAGTTCTCCTCTATCTTGTTTGTTTCATCGTTTTTATCTTTTTGAACATATTCAAAGAAAGCAACGTTATCTTCTTTGTCAATCACTTTTCGCATTGCCTCTTCTGTTTGCTGTGCAAGTTTGTTCTTTGCCTCGGTTGGAGAAAGCGACAAATCTGGATAGATTGGTTCCAAAATTGTAATGTTTACTTTTGGTTTTTTATTCAAATAATTTTTGCCTTTTACATAACGATATGTAACGCAAAATGGAACAACTGGAACATTGCTTTTCACTGCATAGTGAAAGTTAGCCGGAGCAAGTGGACGAAGTTTGTTATAATATGGCCAAACGCACGCCTCTGGAAAAATTGTCACAGTTTTGCCATGCTTCAAATAGAAATCAATAGCCTTGCTCAAATTTGCAAGACCCTTTGGTTCATCTGGCAAAGGAAGTGCACCAAGTGCCTTTGTGAAATGCTTTGCAAAAATAACTTCGACCGCGTCTTTCTTTGTAATGATATAGTTTCGTTTTGGAAACGCAACATTCACCGATGCAAAACAGCCGTCCATTGCGTGGGTGTGGTTTCCGATTAAAATTGCCCCACCTTTCACTTTTCGCATGTTCTTTTTTCCATATACTTTAACGCCATATTTAACTTTGAGCATTATGGTTAAAATTGGAAGAGCAAAAACATAATAGAAAAGTCCTTGAAAAAAGCGAACAAACCAGCATGGAACATATCGATAGTTATTCTTGATTTTCTTTTCGCGAAGAACAATAGTTTTCATGAAACTATTATCTTTCCAATCGGTATAATAACGCTTTTCGCCCCAAACAACTTTCTTCTTCATTTTCCACCTTTGTGCGATATAATTTTTGACATTTATAAATTGTTATATAAGTATAAAACAATCAAAAGCACATCGTCAATATTTTTGTTATACATATATAACGAAAAATGTATAAAATTCTGCACAAATGGGCAAAAAATGTATATGAAAAAGATAAGCACAAAAAATGCACTTAAAATTGCATATGAAAACCTTTATTCGTCAAACGTAAAAAACATAAACCGAAATTTGGACAATCTTTTGAAGGCAAAGAAAATTGCCAGCATAGAAAATGGTCTAAAATCCAAACAAGACGAAGAGGAACTTGAAAGATAAAAAACGAACCAATCACGGTTCGTTTTTATCTTAAATATTTCCACTAGTGCCATTATAACCACTATTCCAAGAATCATATTCGTAGATCAATTTCTTTTCCAAACTATCTAATTCATCTTTTGTCTCACATCTAATAATTTTATATTCAAAAATATTATCTTTGTTTTCCATTTGTGAAGTATAATAATCCTCAGCGAACACAGAGTTTTTAGGAACAGTTCCGTTGAAATGTTGTTTAATACGTTTCATCACGTCTTTTGATTGTCCAACGTAGTATTTATCTTTTTCTTTGTTATGTATTATATAGACACCAATTATTTTTTCATATTCAAGCCCACTAAATAGTTTCAACATCGTAAAACTTTCATCTTGTGCAACGATGTTTGATAACGGCTTTACCTCAGACAAGTTTTTGTTATAATCACTTATTCTTACTTCTTTTTTATTTTTAAACTCTTTTTCTTTTTTACCAATATTTGATTCGCAATTTTTTATATTTTTATTACATTTAGTTATCTCGTCACTGTCTTCCAAAATATTTTTATTAAATTCTTCTATCAAATTATAACAGGTAGACAATTTCAATTCTAATTTTCTTTTTCTTTTGTTCGATATTAAATAATTATATATTCCGAAAGAGATTATTGATTTTAATATATTTGGTTTTGATATAGATAATTTTTGTAATTTTGACACTAATTTATTTCCTCTTTTTTGTTGCTTTTGAAGTTTTATTTTATAATCAACAATTTCATTATTATAACAATCAATATTTGTTTGTTGAACGTTAATTTTGTTATTTTGATTTCCAATATAATCATCTAATTCATTTTTCATGGTTTGCAAATCAAAATCCAAATCTCTTTTCAAATACATTTTTATAAACCATGAAGGAAACAATTCTTCATTATCCAGTTTTAAAACAATTTCTTCGGCAAACATCCTTATCAACTCATCATCGTTAACGTTCAGTAACTCCAATTCTGAGTTTGTCAATTTTAATGTTTTCTTTAATATTTTCTCTTTAATCTTCCATTCAGAGTAAACTGGATATTTCTCATAGTTCTGCGTTATATATTTTTGTATTGTTCTATATTCCTGTGTTTGTAATATCTCAATACGAGCAATCCTTGACGTAATGTTAAAATCAACTTTATTTAAACTATATTGGGGAGGTCGTGTCTTTTCATTGCCTTGTGATTTTATCAGTTCATTATTATATTTTTCTCTTTTTACTCTATTAGACATTGAAGCAATTCTTCTTACTGCTGTCATAGATATTATACTTCTTCTACCCACGATAATTCTCCTCTGTATGAACCATTATAACACACAAACGTAAAAAAAGTTACAAATATATAAATTATTTTTGATATTTAAAAACACCATTTTTTCTATCAGCAATTCCATCATCAATAGATAAAATATTTTTGGCGATTATAAATTTCACAAATAAAAAAGAATTAGACTTTTAATATCTAACTCTTTAAGTTCTAACTCTGTATATTTTTTACAAATAGAAAAATTCATAGTCGATTTATCAAAACTAGTCATTTGAAAGGTTGTCGAAATAGCCTGTGATAAGCACAACTGGGGTTCCTTTGTCTCCACTTCCACTCATAAGGTCGCAAAGTGAACCAACAAGGTCTACAATTCTTCTTGGGGTTGTTCCAAGACATTCTTTTTTGTTTTTGGTGTCTTTGGTTTTGTTTTTAATGAACTCTCTCATTGCCTTTTCAAGTTCTTCGCCACGAAGATTTTCGAAATTGTTGTCCGCAACATATTTAAGTTTAATTTCGCTTGGAGTTCCGTTCAAGCCTTTTGTGTGACCAGGGCTTACAACTGGGTCGGCAAGTTCCCAAATTCCGCCAACTGGGTCTTTGAACGCACCATCGCCATATACCATGCATTCAAGTGTTTTGCCTGTGCGTTTTTTAAGTTCTTTTTGAAGTGCAAGTGCAAACTCTTCGCCATTTCTTGGGAACAATTTAAGGTGTCCGTCTGTTGAACGGTTAGAGCCAAGAACGCCATATTTTTCATGATAGCCATGAACTTTGCTTGGCTTGTTCAAAATGTCATCAAGGCCGATCACAACTTTTGCCCCATTTTTCTTTAAAAGGTCTTTGTTCATTTCTCTTGTGTGGATGCTTGCAACAATAACCTTGTTTGTATATTTCAAAATTTCAAGTGGGTCGTTTGACAAAATCACGGTTGCTTTTTTGCCACAAACGCTCAAATATTCTTTGATATAGTCAACGCCGGTGAATGGATGTTCAACCTTGCCAACAAGTTTATAGAACTCTTCGGCAGTGTATGACTTTCCATAGGTATAGATTCCCTTTTCATAAAGTTCTTTGGCAGAAACAAGAGGGTTTCCAACCTCGTCACATGGATATGAAAGTTGAATTACTAGTTCGTCAACAGACTTTGAAATTCCTTCCAAGATTCCAACAAAACGGTTTCTTGAAAGAATTGGAAATATCAAACCAACCTTTCCTTCTCCAACTTTGCTTCGCACATCTTTTGCAATGTCGTCAACCGACGCAAAGTTCCCTTGTGAAATTGCAACAACCGCCTCGGTCACAGCAACAATGTCTTTGTCTTTAAGTTCAAAATTTTTGTCTTTCGCAACGTTCACAACGCTTGTTGCAACAATGTCAACAAGATTGTCTCCGTTTCTGATGATTGGAGTTCTCACTCCGAAAGCAGATGTTCCAACTGTTCTCATATTTTTTCTCCTTTGATACCATAATATGATACAATATTTTATTGATTGCTTCAAACAATTTTGAGCATTTGACAAAAAAAGAGTGCGAAATTGCACTCTTTTTTAATATTTTTGCGTTTTATTTTTGATTTTATAAGTTTTCAAGAACAAAAGCAAGTCGTTTTTCAACCTCTTCTTTGCCAAGGATTTTCAAAATTGTGCAAAGGTCTGGGGTTTGATTTGTTCCGGTGACAGCAACACGAATGAGTGCGCAAGCATCAGCAACATTTCCTTTGAAAGCCTCTGGATTTGCTTTATAAAGTTTGTTGTCAGTTGCAAAACCACACTCGCCAGCAATTTCTTTCACCTGTGCAAACCACTCGGAATTATCAAAAGAAAGGTCAACATGTTTTGCATATTCTGAAAGGAAAGTTTTGATTGTTTCTTTGTCAACTTTTCCGTCAAAATTCAAAAGTGATTCTTTATTCAAAAGTTCATTAAACATGTAACTGTAAAGATTTTTTGCATCTGCAAAAGTTGTAAGGTCTTTTCTTGGACGCTCAACATCACGACCAATTGAAAGAACAGCAAGTGCAGTTTGTTTGTGTTTTTCCCAAATTTTTGCAAAATCTGCATCAAACTCTTTTGAATGGTTTAAAACATTTTCATAAACCTCTTCTGCACTCATTCTGCTGATTACATTTTTCGAAACATCGTCCATTTTTACAATGTCGAACATTGGGTTGTTTGATGAAATTTTAGAAATTTTGAAATCAAAATCAAGATAGTTTGCTGTTGGATTTTTCGCTCTCCAAACCTCGAAATCTGAGTTCAAAAGGTTCACCAAATATTCAACAACCGCTTGCCTAGGATAGCCTTTTTCAACATAATAGCGAACATCGGCTTCTGGGTCTTTTCGTTTGCTGAGTTTGCGTTTGTTTCCGCTTTCGTCAAGTTTGCAAATTACTGGGGTGTGTGCATATTTAAGATGTGCAAGTCCGCAAGCATCAAAAAGTTCAAGGTGGGCTGCAAGTGATGGATACCACTCTTCTCCACGAACAACAATTGTGGTTCCCATGAGAGTGTCATCAACAAGGTGTGCCATTGCATAGACAGGAATGCCATTGCGCTTTATCAAAACAATGTCTTTTGTGTTTTCACGAACAGTTCTTTTGCCCTTTATAAGGTCTTCAAACTCAAAAGTCTTTTCTGCATCACCAGATGAAAGCAACCTGAGTGCAAAAGGCTTTCCTGCTCTGATATTCGCCTCGATTTGCTCATATGAAAGGTTTCTGCAAGGGTCTTTTGCCTCAATGTCATCGGTTTGTTCAAGTTGTTCGTTTCTTCTTTCCAAAATGTCGGCTTTGGTTTCAGACTTTTCACAAAAACATGGAAATGCTTTCCCGTTTGCAACAAGATGTTTTGCAAAAGTGTGATATATCTCGGTTCTTTTTGATTGAACATAGTCGCCATAGTCACCCTTTTGAGGAAGCGCACCTTGATATCCCTCGTCTGGGGGCAAG
>USTJ01000032.1 GCA_900557585.1 uncultured Eubacteriales bacterium | reverse complement strand
ATTCCGTCTTAAAAGCAAAATTACAAAAACATTTATCGTTGCAAGAAGTGGCGACACCATTCTTTCAAAAAAATATATGCTTGCGGGTGTTCCCGGAGAAATGATTTCAATGGAAATTGACAAAACAAACGCAAAAGACAATATTGTTGTGGAGGTGCAATGATGAGCATAAATTTGACATGCATAATGTGCCCAATGGGTTGCAGTTTGAAAGTTGACAAAACCAAAGACGGCTACACCGTTTCTGGAAACAACTGCATTCGTGGCGAACAATTTGGAAAAGAAGAAGTAACATCACCAAAAAGAATTGTGACAAGTCTTATCCGAACAAAAAAAGGTGTGACAAGTGTTAAAACATCTTGCCCAATTCCAAAGAAAATGATTTTTGATGTTATGAAAGAAATTGACAAAGTTTATGTTGAAAGCGCAAAAATTGGCGATGTTGTAATTAAGAATGTTCTTGGCACGGGCGCAGACATTGTTGTTACAAAAACAATTTAAACTTTGCAAAAGTATAGTAAATATGTAAAAAAGTGCAAAATTTAATAAAAAACACACAAATTTACATCAATTTCACATATTTTAGAAAAAAAAACAAAACAACAAACAAAAAGTGTTCTTGAAAAAACAACGCACAACAAACAAAATTATATAAAAATATTTTTCTTATACCAATTATAAATTTAGAGCGTTATGACTATTAAAAATATAATGTCATGCAAAATTTATATTTCATCTGATTGATTGCAGACAACAACATGACAAATATAATTTGCAAACCAAATTTAAAAGCAAACAAAAAAGAGTGTCAATTTGATACTCTTTTTTGTTCGTTATTCACATTTATTTTGAACATCGCAATAAAATTATTTTTTATTCTTTTTGCAATGCTTCATTTCATTAAGTTGAAATTTATAGGTGCTTTCGCACATTTCATCAAGGGTTCTTGTTGCCTTCCAGCCAAGTTCTTTGAGCGCCTTGTCTGGCGAAGCATAACATTCGTCAATGTCGCCCGGTCTGCGAGGTGCAAATTTATATTTCACTTTTCCACCGCAACATTTGTTATAGGCATTCACCATGTCAAGCACGCTATATCCTGTGCCGGTTCCAAGGTTATAAATCACAAGTCCACAATTGGTTTTGAGTTTGTTGAGTGCTGCAAGATGACCATCGGCCAAGTCTACAACATGAATATAGTCGCGAACACCAGTTCCGTCTTTTGTGTTATAATCGTTTCCAAAAACACTGAGTTCTTTGAGTTCACCAACCGAAACTCTTGAAATGTATGGCATTAAATTGTTTGGAATGCCTCTTGGGTTTTCGCCAAGAAGTCCGCTTTCATGTGCACCAACCGGGTTGAAATATCTTAAAATTGCGATGTTCATGCTTGGGTCAGCAAGGCTAACATCTTTCAAAATTTCCTCGATAAACAACTTTGTTCTGCCATATGGATTTGTTGCACTAGTTGGAAAATCTTCATAAATTGGCATGCTTTCTGCCTTCCCATAAACTGTTGCAGAACTGCTAAACACAAGATTTTTCACATTATATTCACGCATGGCTTTAAGCAAATTTATTGTGCTTTCCAGGTTGTTTTCATAATATTCAATTGGTTTCTTGACACTTTCACCAACCGCTTTGAGACCTGCAAAGTGAATTACAGCATCAATTTTGTTATCCGCAAAAATCTTTTTGAGACCCGCCTCTTTGCGTAAATCATATTTATAAAACTTTACATCTTTTCCAGTGATTTTTTTAATTTTTCTCAAAACATTACGGTCGCTATTGCTGAGATTGTCAACAATGATAACTTCTTCGCCTGCTTCAAGCAATTGAACGGCGGTGTGTGAGCCAATATATCCAAGCCCACCAGTAAGTAAAACTTTCATACTTTTCCCCCTTTCCCTTTTTCTATTTATATTATATAATTTCAAGCAAAAATCAGTCAAACAAATACAAAGTCAATTTCTTTTTATTTTTCAACTTCTTCAAGATAGTGAACAGGTTTTCCCGTTTTCTTTGCATATTCAATTTCAGACTTTGTGCTTGAACCAATATATCCACCTTTGTTGATAACAAAAATTTCATCAGCCATGTCAATTTTTCTTTTGTGCATGTCATCAAGCATTTCTTTTATGTTGTCGTTCCAAACTTCATCATCGCCCGAATGCCCAAACAGTCCAACAGAAATCACAATGTTGCCTTCAAGTGACAATCTTTTTTGTTCTTTTAAAAACTCATCTTTAAACTTTGTGCTTCCACAAAGAGTTATAACTTTATATTTCCCAACCATAGTTTTGCTCCTCAAACAAATTATATCACAACAACAAAAATATCAAAAACAAAAGCAAGCCGTTTCAAGTTTTTTTTATTACAAAAAAAGAATCATAGAAAATAAACAATCAACTCAAAAAACATTAAAGAACTCACACCTATACAAACAATAAGAAGAAAGAAAAGCAAAACCAAACAAAATAAGTTTAAACATATAAAACCCAACAAAAAAAAGAACCATTTCTGGTTCTTTTTTTTTATTTCAAAGTGGAATGCTTGGTTATCTTGCACCAAAGCCTCCGCCTCCTCCGCCTCCGCCAGAGAAGCCACCTCCGCCAAATCCGCCACTGTGGCCACCGCCACCTTTGCTTGAAAATGATTTGACAGAACTTGCAATTGCTTTGAATTTTTCAGTTTGAATGGTTGTTGCCATTTTCGAATTGAAGTTGTTGAACATTGAATTGAAAATTACATAGTCCATTATGGTTCCATTTGAGTTTACAACCCAATCTGGAAGTTTAACTTCAATGTCTTTGAATTTATCCATCCACTCTTTTGAAAGACCAAACACATAGGCATATGGCAAAACATCAAAATAGTAGTTTGGATTTTCTTGAACAAACATTTTGATTTGAGAAACTTCGCACATTGCGATATAGTTTTTGAAGCCAAGAACTCTACCTTTGCAAATTGCACCGGCTTGATTGTATTTTGGAATAACGTTCACCAAAACTGGAAGTGTGCTGATAAGCGCCAAAACAACAAGTCCAATGCATGCAGTGTCGATGAGTGCAATATTGAATCTTGCATAGGCAATTGCCAAGAAAACGACAAACATAATGCTTGAAACAAGGTTATATATCCACAAGTTCTTTTGTTCAAAGAAGCAGAGAACTGCGTCATAAACCAAGAACAAAGCAAACAGAGCATTCACAAAACTGAACAAACCTGTTGAATATCCAAAAAATGATTTTGGAATTTTGAAAACAACAAGAGCAGTGATGAACATCAATGCCAAATATCCAATTTTTGCCCAGTTGAATTTGCTTGAAGCCTTTTGATCATATAAGGCTGTTTTTTGTTTTATTTTTTCTGCGTTTTGGATTGCTCCAACGCTTTCTGCAAAGTCTGCGCCAAGTTTAGACATTTCTGAATCTGAAACTCCGCCTGTAAAAATTGCATTGTAAACTGTTTTCAAACTCATGTTTTTGAGTTCTGAAATATCTTTTTGTGTTTTGTGGAAGACAATGTTTTTGTCTCCTTTATCCTCAATTGTAAGATATCCTGCGTTTGCAAGACAAACCACACTTGCTGAAATTGTTTTTGTTGAAATGTTTTCATTTGCCATATAGTCGGCAACAAATGGGTCGAGCCCATCGAATGGAACAAGTTCAACAGGAACTGGATAATCTTTTCTTTGTCTGAACACCAAGAAGCAAACAAGAGCAATTGCAATGCAAGCAAGTCCAAGGCAAATTGAAACAATTTGCATTGTGTTCACTTGTGCTGGAACTTTTTTCAAATATCCATCTTCAAAAATTGCTCTGAAAGTTATTCCTTCGCCCGCTCTTAAAAGTGCGCACGAACCAGAAACAATGTTTCCCGAAACAACAAAATCTTGCGAAGCAGTGCTTCCTGCTTTTCCTGCATACATTTGAATTTTGTCTTCTGAAACCTCTTCTGGAAGAGTTACAGAAAATGTTACGTTTTCAATGTTGCAAGTGCTGTTGGTTCCAACAATGTTATAATAAACATCGTCGAAACCTTTGTTTTTGTCGTTTCCCATGAAATAGGAATAACCAATTGTGAAAGTTCTTGTTTCGCCTTGGGTGAAACCTTGGCGGTCTTTCAAACCAATTGTAAGATAACCTGTAATTTCATCAACATAGGTGTTGAGTTGCTCATTATTTTCGCCCGAGCCAGTAATGTTTGATATTTTTGCATAGCAAACACTTTTTTGAACCTTTCCATCAATTTCACGATATTGATAGCATGCATATGGAATGAAACGAATCACTTCGTGAAGCCCTGCATATTCAAACTTCATGTCGAAAGTTTCAGAAACATCAACTCGTCCGTTTTCTTTGACAGTTGCATTCACATCAAGTCGAGTGATTGTTACGCTACTAGAAGAAGAAAGTTCTTCATCGCTTGGTGAAGAACTTACAATATCCATTGTGAAAAGAACAACGCTCATGAACGCAAGAACAATTGCAAAAAAGATTGAGGTTATAATTTTAGATTTCTTTTCCAATTAAAATTGCACCTTTACATTTTTTCTTTCTTCTTCGTTGTCAACTTCATAAAGAGGTTTTCTTTCGAATTTAAACCAACTTGCAATCAAGTTGCTTGGGAAAATTTCGGTTTTAACGTTATAGGTTTTAACGCATGCGTTATAATATCTTCTTGAATTTGAAATTTCACCTTCAAGAGTTTTAAGTTGATTTTGAAGGTCGGTGAAGTTTGCATTTGCCTTCAAATCTGGATAGTTTTCAGTGAGTGCCATAAGAGAGCGAAGAGTTGTTGTAAGTTCGCCTTCTGCTTTTGCACGGTCTTCTGCGCTTCCTGCAACAGAAATTCTGCTTCTTGCTGAAATAACAGCGTCGAGAGTTTCTTTCTCGTGTTTTGCATAACCTTTTACTGTTTCAACAAGATTTGGAACAAGGTCATATCTTTTTTTGAGGCAAACGTCCATTGTTGAAAATGCTTCTTCAACATTGTTGCGAAGACGTACCAAATTGTTTCTTGCAGAAATAATCCAAACAACAATTATAACAGCAAGCAAGGCCACAACGCCAAGTGTAATGTATAATGCTAACATTTTTTATCTCCTTTATTTGACAAAATTGTCTTATATATTTATTATGAATATATATGCACTTTTTGTAAAGTGTTTTCATGGGGTTAACCCCGAAATTTATACATTTTTGACAAATTTAAAGGCGACAAACATGGACAAAAAGACAATTCACGAAGAACACAGAAAAAGAATGAAAGAAATTTTCACAAAAAATGGACTTTCTGCATTTTCAGACATTCAAAAACTTGAATTTATTTTATATTTTTCAATTCCAAGAAAAGACACAAATCCAATTGCACACCGTCTTCTTGACACCTTTGGCAGTTTTGACAAAGTTTTAGAGGCGCCTCTTGAAAAATTGCAAGCAGTTGAAGGCATTGGCGAGCACAGTGCAATGCTTATTTCTTCATATTTAAAGATTTTCGAGTGTTATGGCAAAAGCAAGTGTGAAACCAGCATTGCCGGAACAACAACAGCAAAAGAATATTGCAAAAATCTTTATAAAGGCAAGGCGGTTGAAGAATTCTATATGCTTTGCCTTACAAGTTCAAACAAGGTTATGAGTTGCAATCTTGTGAACCGCGGAACAGCAAGCGAGGTTCCAGTTGACATCAGAAAACTTACAAACATTATTGTTGCAAACAATTGCGAAAGAGTTCTTATCACTCACAATCACCCACATGGTCCCGTTCGCCCATCTGATGAAGACATTGCATTCACCGCAAAAATTGTTTCAAGTTGCATTTTAAACAGCATTGAAGTTATTGACCACATTATCGATAATAGCGAAACTGCATTCTCTTTTGAAGAAGCAAAAATTTTAAAAGAACTTAAACGCGACGCAATCAAGAAGATTCCAGGTTTCTCTCAAAAAGAGTTCGACCGCTTTGGTCAAGAAAGCACAAACTATAAGGTTGGGAAATAGAAAAATAATCATAAAAAATGCAAGCACACTGCCAAAAACACATAAAATTTCACTATTTTTCACACTCAAATCACACAATTTTGCGTTTTTATATGCCAATCATAGACAAAATCACTATAAAAGCACAAGAAAAACGCAAACATCAAAACTTCAACAATAAATATGCATTAAAAAAGACCATAATTTCATTTATGGTCTTTTTTTGAAACAAAAAATTTATTATTTATTTTAAATATTACACCTTTACAAGTCCGTTTTCGCAGAGTTCATAAACCTCGTCGCACACTTCTGAAATGAACTTTCTGTCGTGTGAAACGCTTATCACCGCGCCATGATAGTTATTCAAAAGTTCTCGTATTGTTGGGTTTGAAAGTGGACTCAGATTTCTTGTTGGCTCGTCTAGAACAAGCACATTATTGTTTTGAACAATAATCGTTAAAAGTGAAAGTTTTGCTTTTTGCCCCTCGCTAAGGTCTTTGATTTTATGCCCCATTTCTTCTTTTGTGAATTTGAGACAGCCAAGAAGCGTCATTGGATTTAGTTCTTTGTTTGCATTTTTCAAAACCTCTACTGGTGTTTCTTCAAAACACAAAATCTCGTTATAGTTTTGCGAAAAATAGCCAACTTGAAGCCCTGGGGTTTCTTTCAAAATTGGAAGCAGCTTTTTTATCAGTGTGGTTTTCCCGCAACCATTTTTGCCAATGATTGCAACTTTTTTCGCACCATAAACCGACAAGCAAACATTTTTTGCAAGCACTTTTTTGCCCACGCAAAGATTTTCAAAACAAACATCAACAACCTTCTTTTGATTTGCAAGAGATATGTTCTGATTTGCAATGATTTTGATTGCTTCTTCAACTTCTGGAATCTCGGTGAGTTCTTGGTTTTCAAGTCTTGCTTCTTGCGCCTTTATGTTTCTCATTTTCTTTACCAAAACCCTTCCAGTTGATGGATCTCTTCGGCACTCTTTAATGTCTTGACGAACTTTTTCTTTTATCTGCTTTAAAATTTCTTCTTTTTTCTTTTGTTCCCTGCGCTCGGCATATGCAACTTGGGTTTGATGTTCAATTGCGCGGTTTCTTGCCCAAACATATTCACCATATGAACATTTTTCAAGAGTATATTTTGGCTTGCTCTTTTTTATCAGTTGCTCAATATGCAAAATGCGATTTGCCGTGTTTTCAAGCAAAGTTTCATCGTGCGAAATGAAAACAACTGGCACGCTTTGATTTTTTATGAACTCTTCCAAAATTTCAAGCGTTTGAATGTCAAGGTCGTTGGTAGGCTCGTCAAGAAAATATGCG
>USTJ01000031.1 GCA_900557585.1 uncultured Eubacteriales bacterium | reverse complement strand
TATAATAGTATTGTAGATTGTTACTATACAATAAATGTTTTAGTTCCCTATTTATTTTTGGTATGGTATAATAGGTTACTAAAAAAAGAGCCCAAAGGCTAGATTTTATCTAGTTCTTTGGGTTTTCTTTTTTGCAAAATTTTTTATATAAATTATTAAAAAACTATTATAGTATTTATTTTTTTAGAAAAATGAAAGTTGTTGAGAATTTATCTTTTTCTCTTTATGTTTAATGTCACTAATCAAAATTCGCATGGATGAATATTGTTTTTCAGTTACAATCAAAGAACGAACAGCACCTTTCACAGGAACTTTGACAGAAACTCGGTCTTCATGAAGTCTTGCAGATTCAAGCGTATTGCAAATTCTTCCATATAAACTAAACTGAATCATATAGAACCCATCTTTTATAAGAAAGTTTCGAAATTGAGTTGCTTCTCTTCTTTCCTTTTTGCTTTTGACAGGCAAATCAAAAAACACTAAAATTCTCATAAATCTACTCATATTCGTGAATTTCTAAACCACATATATCTATATTTTTCAAAACATTTTTGTTTTCTTTGATACTTCTTACATAACTCTGAACAAGCATATCAATTGCATATGACAAGGGTTGTTTTTGGCCATCTATTAAAACATCAACATTTACAAGGTTATATATTTTTGCTTTCACGTCGCTTGAAAGCGTTTTTTCGTCAGATAAATATATTTTTACAAACAAATCAACAACAGGACGAAAAACTTCTATCAAATCATCAGCCAAATTAAACTGATTGAATCCATTTGAATGGAATATTCCCAGAAATGGTGTTAAACCATGAACAACAACACTCCTTGCAACAAAGCCTCGAACTATTGAATATCCATAGTTTAAAAAAGCGTTTATATCATTTGAGTCGTCTCGACGAACAAAATTCTTTCCAAACAATTCTTTAAAATAGCGAAGACTGGCTTTTGCCTCATTGTTGGTTCCATCACCACTTGTAACTGTTTGATAAAAATCTAAAAGTTTGTCATATTTTCCACAAATATTTAAAACTTCATTTTGGTTTTTGATTTTGTTTTTTATTATTGATTGCCAAAGTTGTTTGTTTAAAGGCTTTGAAACCGCAGTCTGAAAGTTATGAACACTTAATGTTTGATAATGCTCGCAATATGGCAAAATAACTCCACATGGCAAATGATTTTTGTTGCAAACAAATGTCAATATGCCGTTTTGCGCAAATTTAGACAAAGCATATGTTGAAATTGTTGTTTCTAAATTTTCAATCATGATACTGTTAATGTCTTCAAGTGGATAATCAATCTGTTTATCTTTATTTTTAAGAAAAAGTTGTTCGTTTTTAACAAACAAATATGCATCCTTCGAAACGAAAATGTTTATATATCCCATTAAATCGGTTTCCTTTTTTCTTTTGGTGCATTGTATACATTTCCAAGAATATCAACATAAAGTTTTTCAAACTTTTTCAATGTTTTTACACCGCAACTGTTTATAATATAGCAATTGTCATGAGTTAAAAGCGTGATACTTGCTGTTGATATACCTGTGGAATTATAATAGAGCATATATTCACTATTTTCTATTTCATCGGGTTTATTTGAATTTTCATTTTTGTTTTTCTTTTTCAAAACAATATCTTTACTGCTGCTTTCCACTCTCACCAAATCGTTTTGATACAAACTAAATTTAAACTTGAACGAATTATCAATTGTTTCCCAAGGTCTATCTCTTACAATTACTTTGTTTGGCAATTTATGAGCATAGACATCGGCATAATAAATTGGACACAAATAATATTTGTTATTCTTTTCAAAAACATCAACGCGATACATTGCATCGTTTGCGGCTCCGCCCCTTGAAACTGGGATATAACTTGATGCCTTTTCATAGGCTTTAACCTTTCGAACAATAGGGCCATTTGAACCATCTTTTCTTGGCTTATATACCACATCTGGAATTTTTCCATCTTCTTTCAGATAATTTTTCAGTTTGAGATATAACAGCCTGTCATCAGTTGGTCTATAATAATTCTCGATTGAGCATTCTGGATATTTATCGCCAGCAAGTTCAAACTCCTCTGGAATGTTACAAAGTTTGAGTTTTTGAACCGATACAGATTTTATAAGATTTCCGGTTTCTTTGAACTCTCTTGTGCTCATTATTGTGTCTTTGTGGATTGCGCCAGTTTCTTTCACCGTTTTCATTCGGCTGATGAATACTGGTTTTGCTTGCGCAATTTCTTCTTCTGAATAGTTCATTTTTGCAAGTTGCATTTTTTCTTCATCAGAAAACTCAAAATTTGTATAGCAAACCTTTGCGCGAATTTCCAACTCTTTTTTGAACCATTCATATGGTTGTGGCAAGCGATCTTTCAACACATCGAGTTTTTGGTTTTCATATTCTTCTCGCTCCGAAGCAGACATAACTTCGCCAGTAACAACATTTATAAACTTGTCATCACGAGAAACAAACAATTCTTTTCTTTTGTTGAACTTTGTAATTTTTTGAACTTCTGAATCACCAGCACACGCAATTATTGTTGCATCAATTGCATGGTGAATGTCGCCATCTTCACGGATTTTGTTGATTCCCCAACATTTTCTGAGATAACTTGTAATTGAACCACTCACGCTTTTAATATTCTTTCTAGATTTTGTGCCTTCATTTATTTTTGATGGTGCCATTAAAAGATTTTTTTGCATCATATTTAAAAGCAATTTTGACATGTATCTTGTGTCATTAAGATTTCGCGAGATAAACTCTGCCGATTCTTCTTCGGTGAACTTTTCTTTTAAAAGGAAACGCTTTTTATCAACATTTTTCAAAAGTGAAACTCTTGCTTTGAACTCATTCCATCTTTTTTCATCCTTTCCAAAATATTCGAAAGGAGTACGATTTCCCTTGTCTTGGTTTTCTTTTGAAAGCACAAGAACTTTATTGCTGAAACTGTCATTCATGCTTCGGCTGATAGGCAAAATATGGTCAATTTGCACATAGTTTGGTTCAAACAATCTTGCGAACTCAATTTCTTTTCCAGAATACATACATTTGCTGTTTTGCTCTTGATATAATCTATATTTCAAAATGTCTTGGCCACTTGGGCTTTTAACACCAAATTCACTTTTGATTGTGTCATATATGCGTTGATTATTTTCAGCATTGCCCATTTGGTTTTGTTCAATTGTTCTTCTATCTTGTGAATTTTTTGCAATGTCTCTTGCAAGTTCAATATTTACAAATTGAGGCGAACCATAAATTTCGATAATCTTATTCAAAACACGAAGCGATTGATTCACCGCTCTTTTTACAACATTGTTTGTTACATCTGAAAGGGCTTCTTCAACACATTTTCCTTTAAGATATTTTGTTTTTTCGTGCTCAAAACTTGCGTCATCAAATCCCGCATGTTTGCAAGCAATATCATATCTTTCCCCATCATATAAAAAAGGAATAATCTTTTTCATTGCTTTGATTGAAAGTGAGCCAAATTTTTCAATTCCTGAAAGGGCTTTAATCTTATCAATTTGGTCGGCAGACAAAGCGAAATTCTTTTCTGCAATATATTTGTCAACCTTTTCATCACTTTTACACATTGAGCACATAAGGGCAATTGCGTCAACAAAATCAGCATCAAAATTTTCAACATCTCCAAGCGCTTTTCGAATGTCATAACTTCTTTTCATTGAAACAAAAACTTTGTTTTCGCATTTCTCAATAAGTTCATCATCTGAAATGTCTTGTTCTTTTTTGCTTCGTTTATAGTTGCAAAGGTTAAAAAGTTTGTCATTTGGAACACTAAACATTTTTCTTATTTGTTTAAATTTTAGTTCTGGCTTTGTTTGCACCACATCATAAAGTTCTTTTCTTTGCTCTTGTGTCAAAAATTCTGCACCAATTTTGAGATTGTTTATTTTTGACAAAGCATTGAAAAGTTCAAATGTGTAACTTGCTTTTGGTGCACGTTTTTCTGTTGGAATAAATGTGCAATTTCCAACCTCATATTCATCAAAATGATATGGACTTTGCGCGCCTGGACCCTCATCAAAATTTCTTTGCTTTTCAAAAATATAAACAACTTTTTCAATAAACTCATCTGTTATTTTTTCGTTTCCAAGTTCTTTTTGTTTTTCAAGGATGATTTGAAGTTCATTTGCAAGCGTTGCGCGTGAAAAACAATTTCGATAATCTCCACCATGATTTCGAACATTATAAACAAGTTTTCCACAACACTCAACTTTATATGCCTCATCTTTATAAAGCATTTCACCGATTGTGCGATATCCGCCCTTGTTCATTCTTTCTTCATTTTCTGAAATTGCAGTTTTAAGTTTTCCTTCTTCTTTGTCAGTAGAATGAATGCGATTGCTTCTAAATCCACGACGTTTCAAAATGTGAAGAATAACTTTTGAAAGTTCCTCGTTTGAAATTTTCTCATCAAGAGCCTTTGCACGAAGAAAATATACATCTTCGTTCAGCAAGTTTTGATTTGCTTTTTCAAAATCAACGCCAAGAAAACGTGAAATTAAAGATTTCACCCTTTTCATTCTGAAATGTTTTCTTCTTTGTCTTCTTCTGATTCCTCTTTTTTCTCTTCGGTTCTTTGCAACGCTTTCACCTGTTTTTGGAACTTCATTTGGGTTAAAAGTTCTAACCCCAAGTTTCACAATTCTTACTGGCTCTTCGGTTACCGGGTCATTTTCCAAAACCGCATAGCCGACGCTTCCAATTCCAATGTCAAGACCAATTCTATATTGCATGGTGTTCTCCTTCTCTTTTGTTTAATATATCATATCACACTTGTTTTATTTTCACCAACCAATTTTGATAATTTTAAAAATTTTACAAAATCGTTCAACTTATGTGATTATATCAATTGATATTTTTTATGCATAAAAAAAAGACAGGAAAACTGTCTTTTTGTTTATTTCACTTTTTTGATTTTTTTGCTCACTTTGGTTTTGCCTTCAAGTGGAACATGATAGATGATTTCTTTTCTAAGTTTTTTAGCATAGGAAATTTGGCTTTTTGTTGATTCTCCAACATAGCCATCAATATTCAAAACATAGATACCATCTGAAAGTTCAATCTTTTTCATGTGGCACGCAAAAATGTTTTCAAGTTCGGTGATGTCATCTTTATGTTTCTTTTCATATTTGATTGGGCTTAAAACACAAATGCCTTGTTCGGCTTCAAGTTTGCTTGAAATCTCGTGCATTTGATTTTCAAATTTCATGCTCCCGCAAATTGTTAAAACTTTCATATTATTTTTCTCCTGAACTTATTATATCATATTGATTTTATTTTTCAAAATCAAATTTATAAATATTTTTTTTATGTAAAAAGTGCAAAATTATGTTTTATAATGTAAGAATTGACGCATATTTAATAAATTTTAGGCAAAATATCGTATTAAACTCTTTTCAAACTTACAACGGTTTCGATATGTGTAGTTTGTGGAAACATGTCATATGGCTGAACATTGCAAATTTCATAGCCACCAGAACAAATCATTTTCAAGTCTCTTGCAAGAGTTGCAGGATTGCAAGACACATATACAATTGAAGTTGGTTTATTTTCGCAAATTGTTTTTGCAACACTTTCGTCTATACCCTTTCTTGGAGGATCCAAAACAAGAGCATATTTTCCAATTTCTTTTTGAAGGTTTGGAAGCACAGCGCTTGTGTCTCCATTGATGTTCACAAGATTTTTGATTCCATTCAGTTTCGCAAGACGGTTTGCATCAACCGTTGCCTCTTTCACAATTTCAATGCCATATACCATTTTTGCACTTTTTGCAAGAATTGCAGACATAAGCCCTGCACCACTGTATGCATCAACAACAATTTCTCCCGAAACAAGTTGGTTTACCTGCTTATATATTTTTTTCATAATGTCAAGGTTAACCTGAAAGAAACTCATTGGCGAAACGCTGGCTTTGATTCCGAGAATATCAAAATCAATGCTTTCAAGCCCAAACAGATGCGAAATTTCACCATCAAGAATCACGTTGTTGTCAGTCTTTTTTATGCACTCAAACAATCCAAAGTCGTTTTCTGACAAAGAAAGTTGATTTTTCAACGCTTCAAACATTACTTTTGCGTTTTTTATATGCTTTCTCGTTACAACGGTAACAAGACTTTTGTTCTCAATTGTTCGAATTACAAGGTGAACGAAATCTTTTTTCAAACTATTGAAAAACTCATTTGCAATCTTTTGAAACTCAAAAGCAATTTTCATGTTTGTATCATTCGTAATTGGACATTCATCAATATAGATTGCATTGTGGCTCATTCCTTTATACATGCAAACACGAAGTTTTCCGTTTTCGTCAACGCAAAGTGGAAACGCAGATTTGTTTCGATATTTAAACATTTTATCAGAAGAAACAACATCTTCAACATTCACATTTTCAAATCCGCCAAGTTTTTGCAATGCATCTTGAACAATTTGCTTTTTAAATTCTAGTTGACAAGCATATGACATGTGTTGAAGCGAACATCCCCCACATTTATAAAAGTGTTTGCACTTTGGCTTAACTCTTTCTTTTGAAGGTTCAACAACTTCCAAAATTTTTCCAACTGCAAAGGATTTTGTAACTTTGATAATGTGAATTTTTACTTTTTCACCGACAATTGCAAATGGGACAAACACAACAAAGCCATCAACACGAGCAATGCCCTGTCCTTCACTTGCATATGCGCAAATTTCAACTTCTAGTTCTTGATTTTTTTCTAACATTTTATTTTCAACTCTTTAAGATTATTTTTTATTTCTGCACTAAAACGATAACTATCACAGCATTTTTGAATGGATTTATTTATTATAAATGAATTAAAATGATGATTTTTTATAATTTTTTGCATATTTTTTACTGCATTTTGCGGATCTTTTGCAAGAGCTTCGCAAACCAGCCACGAAATTGCCATGTTTACATAATATTTATCGCAATTTACGCTATCAAGCGCTTTAAAAGTGCGTTCAATATTGTTTTCATTAAGAAAATATTTCATCAAACAGACAACACCGAACCTGCAAACAAACTCTTTTTCACTTTTCAAAAGTTCAGAAAAATATTCAAACAACCTTTCCTCATTTCCTTTAAAAAATGCAAAGTTTGCACAAATCATATCAGTTTCTGCCCAAGTGTCAAAACACAAAACAAGCCTGTTTAGTTGGTCAAGCGCAAAATCAACTTCTTTTGTCATTCCAATTACAAGGCCTTTCACAAGAACTTCTTCAAAAACGTTATTGTTTCCATATTTGAAAAGCCCAACATGATTGCTTTTGAAAATATCTTTTGCAAGTTGTCTGATTTGTGGACTTTTAACGCCAATTATTTGTTTTTTAGTGTTTACTATTTTTGTTTGAAACTTTATGAAATCTTCGCCCGAACAAAGTTCTTCAAGTGTTCGCAAAAATGCATCATAGTCTGCTTTTGTTTTTATTTCCATGACTCTATTTTACACTAAAATTGATATCAAATCAAATTGTTCTTGACATTTTGTTTTTCATATTTCATACTATCTGCATGGAAAAATGCAACATATGCCCAAGAAAATGCAATGCAAGCCGTGACAATGGTCATGGTTTTT